>NZ_SISL01000119.1:0-14374 GCF_004307965.1 Verrucosispora sp. SN26_14.1
GGTACGCCCCGGGCCGCCCACGCGAGTCCGGCCAGTCCGGCCAGCGCGGCCACCCCGGCCACCGATCCCGCGATCCGTCGGCCGGTGACTCGTCCCGTCTGCTCCTTCGGCGCGCGCATGGTTGCCCCCCTCTGCTGATCCCCGCCGTCCACGGTAGCCCTCGCCGTCCGGTTCAGCCGTGGATGCCGGGGCGGAGGGGGCGAGGCTCGCCGGGGCCCAGCCGGTCGGCCAGGTCCAGCAGCCGCCGACCCAACCGGGCCCGGGCCTGCACGGCGGGGTGGGTCGCCCCGAAGTCGTCCGCCCCCGGTTGGCCGGCAGCGAAGAAGGCGTACGTCAGCCGGGGCGTCCCGGCCGTGTCGAAGATCACCCCGGCCTCGTGCCGGGCGTCGCGGAACCAGCCGGCCTTGGTGGCGATCCGGGATCGCTCGGCCGAGGACATGGTGCGCCGGATGCCGTCGGTGAACGCCACCGGCGAGCGCAGCGACCGCAGCACGAACGCCGTCGAGGCGGGGGAGAGCAGGGTGCCGCCGACGAGCGCCCGCAACAGGTCGTGCGTCTCGCGGGCCGTACTGGTGCCGAGGTGGAACCGGGGCGAGTCGGCCACCGGCTGCACGGACGTGTCCGGGAAGCCCTTCGCCACCAGGATCCGGTTGACCTCGACGGCCGGGCAGACCAGCGCGCAGAGCCGCACCGCGACGTCGTCGGAGACGGTCAGCAGGTTCGCCAGGACGAGCCCCACCGTCACCCGGCTGGGGTACGCGCCGGCCAACCCGAAGATGCCGTCGCCGCCCGGCGTGACGGTCTCGGCGGTCACCTCGACCTGCTGGTCGAGGGCGAGCCGGCCCCGGTCGACCGTGTCGAGCACCGCCGTCGCCACCGCGATCTTGTTGACGCTGTACGCCTCGACCGGCAGGCTCGCCGACTCGTCCACCGCGACCACCGGGCCGCCTGGTCCGGCGAGACTGACGTACGCCTGCCAGTCGCCGCCGGCCCGGACCCGCTCCCGCCGGTACGCCGCCCGGACCCGTGCCGCGATCCGGCTCAGGTCGGCCTGCGTTTCGTCCGGATCGCGAATGACCCACTCCCGTCGGCCCGGGGCCCGTCACGGACACCCTAGACCCGGCCCGTGGCGACCGGTCACGGAGTGAGGACCGCCTTGACGCAGCCGTCCTCCTTGCGCTGGAACATCTCGTACGCCTGCGGGGCCTGGTCCAGCGGCAGCCGGTGGGTGCGCAGGTCCGAGACACCGAGCGGGTCCTCGTCGGTGAGCAGCGGGACGATCTCGTCGATCCACCGGCGTACGTGGCACTGGCCCATCCGCAACTGGATGCCCCGGTCGAACATCTCCATCAACGGCAGCGGGTCGACCTCGCCGCCGTACACCCCCGAGATGGAGACCGTGCCGCCGCGCCGGACGGCCTTCAGCGCGGCCTTGAGCACGACCAGCCGGTCCACCCCGGCCTTGTCGATCATCGGGTCGGCCAGCTTGTCCGGGAGCAGCCCGGCGGCGGCCTGGGCGAACTTGCCCAGCGGCGCGCCGTGCGCCTCCATGCCCACCGCGTCGATGACCGCGTCCGGGCCGCGCCCGTCAACCAGCTCGATCAGGGCACCGGGTACGTCGTCGAGCTGGGACACGTCGAGCACCTCCACCCCGTGCCGACGGGCCATCTCCAGCCGCTCCGGCACCAGGTCCAGCCCGATCACCCGCTCGGCACCGAGCTGCCGGCCGACCCGCGTGCAGAACTGACCCACCGGGCCGAGACCGAAGACGGCCAGCGTGCCGCCGGGCGGCGTGTCCGCGTACCGGACGGCCTGCCAGGCGGTGGGCAGGATGTCCGACAGATAGAGCCAGCGTTCGTCCGGGCCGTGGTCCGGCACCGTGATCGGACCGAAGTCGGCGTGCGGCACCCGCAGGAACTCGGCCTGCCCACCGGGCACCGAACCGTAGAGGGAGGTGTAGCCGAACAGGGCCGCGCCCTTGCCCTCGGCGGTCACCTGGGTGGTCTCACACTGGGCGTACAACTGGCGCTGACACATCCAGCACGACCCGCAGGCGATGTTGAACGGCACCACCACCCGGTCGCCGGGCTTGAGCCGGGTCACCCCCGACCCGACCTCCTCGACGATTCCCATCGGCTCGTGCCCCAACACGTCACCCGGCTTCAGGTACGGCCCCAGCACCTCGTACAGGTGCAGGTCCGAGCCGCAGATGGCGGTGGAGGTGATCCGTACGATCGCGTCGGTCGGCTCCTCGATCCTCGGGTCGGGCACGGTCTCCACCCGTACGTCCCGCTTGCCCTGCCACGTCAACGCCCGCATGTCGGTACCCCCTGAGTCGTCGCCTGAGTGGCTGCTACCCGACCCGACGCGCTTCAACCGACCCCGACCCCGACTCCCTCCCGCCTCCCGCCTCCCGCCTCGTCATGATCCGCACAACTACCTGTCTCGCCCTCGTCGACCGAGGGGCGTCGATCATGGAGTGGTGGTGCCAGTAAAGCCGTCCAAATCGCCACAGAACCGCAGCCGCAACTCCATGATCGGCGCATGCGGCGGGGTGTCGTGGTGCGGGTGCGGGTGCGGGTGCGGGTGCGGGGTGGGTGTGCGAACGGCCGCCGTGCCGGGGGTGGCAGGGCGGCCGTTCGACGTGGCCAGGTGCGGGGGCGGGCCCGACGGGTCGGGGCCCGGCGGGTCAGGTGCCGGGGGTGTCGCTCCGCGTGGTGGTGGCGGCCAGGTAGTCGCGGTTCAGGCGGCCGATGGTGGTCAGCGGGATGCCCTTCGGGCAGACCACGGTGCACTCGCCCGCGTTGGTGCAGCCGCCGAAGCCGGCCTCGTCGTGCGCGTCCACCATGCCGATGACCCGGGTGTACCGCTCGGGCTGGCCCTGGGGGAGCAGCGAGAGCTGGGTGACCTTGGCGGCGGTGAAGAGCATGCCGGAGCCGTTCGGGCAGGCGGCCACGCAGGCGCCGCAGCCGATGCAGGCGGCCGACTCGAAGGCGGCGTCGGCGTCGGCCTTGGCCACCGGGACCGAGTGGGCCTCCGGTGCGCTGCCGGTGGGGGCGGTGATGTACCCGCCGGCAGCGATGATCTCGTCGAACGAGTTGCGGTTGACCACCAGGTCCTTGATGACCGGGAAGGCCCGGGCCCGCCACGGCTCGATGTCGATCGTCTCGCCGTCGGAGAACTGGCGCATGTGCAGCTGGCAGGCGGTGGTGCCGCGCTGCGGCCCGTGCGCGTCACCGTTGATCATCAGGCCGCACATGCCGCAGATGCCCTCGCGGCAGTCGTGGTCGAAGGCGACCGGCTCCTCGCCGGAGAGGATGAGCCGCTCGTTGAGGACGTCGAGCATCTCCAGGAAGGACATGTCCGGTGAGACGTCCTCGACCTGGTAGGTCACCATCCGCCCCTTGTCCTGGGGGCTGGACTGACGCCAGATGCGCAGGGTCAGGTTCACTTGTAGCTCCGCTGCGTGGGGTGGACGTATTCGAAGTTCAGGTCTTCCTTGTGCAGCACCGACGGCTGCCCGGTGGCGGTGAACTCCCACGCGGCGACGTACGCGAAGTGCTCGTCGTCGCGCTGGGCCTCACCGTCGGGAGTCTGGTGCTCGGCGCGGAAGTGGCCGCCGCAGGACTCCTCCCGGTGCAGGGCGTCGATGCACATCAGCTCGGCCAGCTCGAAGAAGTCGGCGACCCGGCCGGCCTTCTCCAGCGACTGGTTCAGCCCCTCGCCGTCGCCGGGCACCCGTACCCGCTGCCAGAACTGGTCACGCAGCGCGCGGATCTCGTCGATCGCCTTGCGTAGCCCGGCCTCGGAGCGCTCCATGCCGCAGTGCTCCCACATGATCTGGCCCAGCTCGCGGTGGAACGAGTCCACCGTGCGGTCGCCGTCGATCGCGAGCAGCCGCTGGATCCGGTCCTCGACGTCGCGACGCGCCTCGACGGCCGCCGGGTGGCTGCCGTCGACCTGCTCGAACGGGCCGGCGGCCAGGTAGTTGGCGACCGTGTTCGGCAGCACGAAGTAGCCGTCGGCCAGCCCCTGCATCAGCGCCGAGGCGCCGAGCCGGTTCGCGCCGTGGTCGGAGAAGTTCGCCTCGCCGATCACGAACAGGCCGGGGATGGTGGACTGGAGGTCGTAGTCGACCCAGAGGCCGCCCATCGTGTAGTGCACGGCGGGGTAGATGCGCATCGGGACCGCGTACGGGTCCTCGCCGGTGATCCGCTCGTACATCTCGAAGAGGTTGCCGTACTTGGCCTCGATGGCCTTGCGGCCGAGACGCCCGATGGCGTCGGCGAAGTCGAGGTAGACGCCGAGCTTGGTCGGGCCCACGCCACGGCCCTCGTCGCAGACGTACTTCGCGGCCCGGGAGGCGATGTCCCGGGGCACCAGGTTGCCGAAGGAGGGGTAGATCCGCTCCAGGTAGTAGTCCCGCTCGTCTTCCGGGATGTCCTGCGGGTTGCGGTCGTCGCCCTTGGTCTTCGGCACCCACACCCGGCCGTCGTTGCGCAGCGACTCGCTCATCAGGGTCAGCTTCGACTGGTGGTCGCCGGAGACCGGGATGCAGGTCGGGTGGATCTGGGTGTAGCACGGGTTGGCGAAGTACGCGCCCTTGCGGTGTGCCCGCCAGGTGGCGGTGACGTTGCAGCCCTTGGCGTTGGTGGAGAGGTAGAAGACGTTGCCGTAGCCGCCGGAGGCGAGCACCACCGCGTCGGCGAACTCGGTGCTGATCTCGCCGGTGACCATGTCCCGGACGACGATGCCCCGGGCCTTGCCGTCGATGATGATCAGCTCCAGCATCTCGTGCCGGGCGTTCATCTCCACGTTGCCCAGGCCGATCTGCCGCTCCAGCGCCTGGTACGCGCCGAGCAGCAACTGCTGGCCCGTCTGGCCGCGGGCGTAGAAGGTGCGCTGCACCTGGGCGCCGCCGAAGGAGCGGGTGTCCAGCAGGCCGCCGTACTCGCGGGCGAACGGGACGCCCTGGGCGACGCACTGGTCGATGATGTTCACCGACATCTCGGCCAGCCGGTGCACGTTCGACTCGCGGGAGCGGAAGTCGCCGCCCTTGACGGTGTCGTAGAAGAGGCGGTGCACCGAGTCGCCGTCGTTGCGGTAGTTCTTGGCGGCGTTGATGCCACCCTGCGCGGCGATCGAGTGGGCCCGGCGCGGGCTGTCCTGGTAGCAGTACGACTTGACCCGGTAGCCCTGCTCGCCCAGCGTGGCGGCGGCGGCACCGCCGGCCAGCCCGGTGCCGACCACGATGACGGTCATCTTGCGCCGGTTGGCCGGGTTGACCAGCTTGGCCTCGAAACGGCGGCGTTCCCAGCGGGTCTCGATCGGCCCGTCGGGAGCCCGGGTGTCGGCGACCGGGTCGCCCTCGGTGAACAGATCCATGGTCAGGACACCAATCCGGTGAGTACGGCGAACGGGACCAGGAGGTAGCCGGCGCAGAGCACGACGGCGAAGGTCAACGCCACCAGGCGGGCCCGCTGCTCGCCACGGGGCGTCTGCTGCCCGAGGCTGCGCAGCGCGCTGAAGATGCCGTGCCGCAGGTGGAAGCCGAGCGCGACGATCGCCAGCGTGTAGAAGAGCGTGACGTACCAGCGCGCGGGCGCGAAGTCGGCCACCACGTTGGCGTACGGCCGGGACGGGTCACCGACCGGGTTCAGCGTGCCGGTGGTCAGGTCCAGGATGTGGTAGATCACGAAGAGCAGGATGATCACGCCGCCCCAGCGCATGGTGCGGGCGGCGTAGCTGCCCCGGACCTTCTTGCGGTGGGCGTAGCGCACCGGGCGGGCGGCGCGGGCGCGCAGCGCGAGGACGGTGGCCGCCCAGATGTGGCCGAGCACCGAGACCAGCAGGCCGATCCGCATGATCCAGAGGAACCAGGCGTGCGGCAGCACCGGGCCGCCGATTCCGCGCAGCCAGTGCGCGTAGTCGTTGAACGACGTGTCGCCCGCGAAGACCTTGAGATTGCCCAGCATGTGCGCGATGAGGAAGAGCACCAGGAAGATGCCCGTCACCGCCATGACCGCCTTCAGTCCGACATTGGATCGGATGGGCGACCGCGTTCTCGTCGTGACTACCACGAGCCCGACGCTAGGAGCACTTTGATCAGTCGTCCAATGCATCGACACCGCAGTCTTGATAGCCATAAGCTATGTAGATGCAGCTCCATCAGCTGAAGTACTTCGTAGCAGTGGCAGAAGTACGACATTTCACCCAGGCAGCCGACATCGTCGGCATAACTCAGCCCTCGTTGAGTAAGCAAATTCACGCTCTGGAGGACAGCCTCGGTGCGCCGCTGTTCGAGCGGGTAAGGGGGAACATCACTCTCACCGCCGCCGGCGAGGTGCTGCTCCCGCTGGCCAAGCGGATCCTGGCCGACGTCGACACCGCCACCCGGGAGGTGCAGGAGCTGGTCGGCCTGCGGCGCGGCCGGGTACGCCTCGGCGCCACCCCCAGCCTGGCCACCTCGCTGGCCCCGCCGGTGCTGCGCCTGTTCCGCGACGCGCACCCCACCATCGACCTGCGGGTGGAGGAGGGCGGCTCCCAGGACCTGGTCCGTGACCTGCTCCGCGGCGACCTCGACCTGGCGTTGATCATCATGCCGGCCCAGGGCACCGACCCCGGGCTGCGCGCCGACCCGATCCTGCGGGAGAGCCTGGTGGTCGCCTCCGTCGACCCGCTGCCGACCGCCTCGACCGGCGACGACCTGCGCATCACCGACCTGCGCGACCAGCCACTGGTGATGTTCCGCGAAGGCTACGACCTGCGCGACGCCACCCTCCAGGCGTGCCGTGCCGCCGGGTTCGAGCCGACGCTCTCCGTCGACGGCGGCGAGATGGACGCCGTCCTCAGCTTCGTCGAGGCCGGGCTGGGCGTCGCCCTCGTACCCGGCATCGTGGTGGCCCGGCGACCCGGCATCCGGGTCACCCGGCTCGCGCCCCCCGGGGTCCGCCGCACCATCGCGGTGGCCCGCCGCCGCGACGTGGTGCCGACGCACGCCGGCCGCGAACTCCGCCGCATCCTGCTGGAGTACGTGCAGACCGCCACCGCCGACGCGCAGCTCCCGCCCGGCGTGGAACCCCTGGCCTAGCCGCTCTCCGCGTCGTCCATGGCGCGATAGATGCGCTGCTCGGAGACCGGGTACGGGGTGCCCAGCGCCTGGGCGAAGACGTTCACCCGCAACTCCTCGATCATCCAGGGGATCTGCCGTACCGCAGCCGAGGTCCGCCGGGCCACCGGCAGCGCCGCGACCATCTCGTCGTACTCCCGTTGCACCACCGCGACCCGGTCCTGCTGCTGCTTGTCCCGCTGCGGGTTCGCCGCCAGCCGGTCCATCCGCCGCTCGATCGCGGTCAGGTAGCGCAGCAGGTCGGGCAGGCGGGCGTACCCGGCCTCGGTGATGAACCCGGCGTGCACCAGGCGGGTGAGCTGGGCACGGATGTCGGCCAGGGCGGCCACCACGGCCAGGTTCCGGGTCGCGCCGAGCCGCTGCTGCACCGCGTACGCCGCGCCGAGCACCGCCCTGACCCGGTCCATCACCTCCACCACCGTGTCCACCAGCCCGGCCCGCACGGTGTCCCGCAGCGCGGCGAAACCCTCGGCGTCCCAGGCCGGTCCACCGGCGTCGCCGACCAGCTTGTCGATCGCCGCCCCGGCCGCGTCCTCGATCAACGCCTGCACCCCGCCGTGCGGGTTGCGGGACAGCGACAGCTTCGCCTCGTTGGAGAGCCGCCCCTGGAGGAACTTCGCCGGTGACGGCACGGTCAACCGCAGCAGCCGTCGGGTGCCCGCCCAGTGCGCGGCCTCCTGCTCGCCGGCCGAGTCGAAGACGCGTACGCCCACCGTGGCGCCCTCGTCCACAAGCGCCGGGTACGCGGTCACCGCGTACCCGGCCCGGACCTGCTCGATGGTGCGCGGCAGGGTGCCGATCTCCCACCCGGTCAGCCCGGTACGCGCCACGTCCGGTGCGGCGGCGGCCACCACCTGGCGTACCTCCGCCTTGAGCCGGCGTTGCAGCTCCGGCAGGTTCTTGCCCTCGGCGACCGGCTTGTCGTCCTCGCCGAGCACCCGGAACGTGACCCGCAGGTGTGCCGGCAGCCGGCTCAGGTCCCAGGCGTCGCGGGGGACCGTCACCCCGGTCATCCGCCGCAACTGCCGGGTCAGCGCGTCCAGCAGCGGCTCCTCGCCGGGGGTGATCGCGGCCAGCGCGGCGCGGGCGTAGTCCGGCACCGGTACGAAGTTGCGGCGCACCGGCTTCGGCAGCGACCGGATCAGCGCGATCACCAACTCCTCGCGCAGCCCCGGCACCTGCCAGTCGAAGCTCTCCGCCGGCACCTGGTTGAGCAGCGGCAACGGGATGTCCACGGTCACGCCGTCGGTCGGGGTGCCCGGCTCGAAGGTGTACGTCACCGGCAGGCTGACCCCGTCGGCACTCCACGAGTCCGGGAAGTCTGCCTCGTCCACCCCGCCCCGACCGGCGTTGACCAGCAGTTCCCGGGTGAACGTCAGCAGGTCCGGCCGCTCGCGCCGCGCCGTCTTCCACCAACTGTCGAAGTGCCGCCCGGAGACCACGTCGGCGGGGATCCGCTCGTCGTAGAACTGGAAGATCGTCTCGTCGTCGACCAGGATGTCCCGCCGCCGGGCCCGGTTCTCCAACTCCTCCACCTCGGTCAGCAGTCGCTGGTTGTCCCGCCAGAACTGGTGGTGGGTGGACCAGTCGCCCTCGACCAGCGCGTGCCGGATGAACAGCTCCCGGCTCAGCGCCGGATCGATCCGACCGAAGGTGATCTTGCGGGAGGTGACCAGCGGTACGCCGTAGAGCGTCACCTTCTCGTACGCCATCACCGCCGCCTGCTTCTTCTCCCAGTGCGGCTCGCTGTAACTGCGTTTCACCAGGTGCTGGGCGAGCGGCTCGACCCACTCCGGCTCGATCCGGCCGTTCACCCGCCCCCACAGCCGGGACGTCTCCACCAGCTCGGCGGCCATCACCCAACGCGGCGGTTTACGGAACAGCGCCGACCCCGGGAACAGCCCGAACTTCGCCCCCCGGGCCCCCAGGTACTCGTGCTTCTGAGCGTCCTTCAGGCCGATGTGGGAGAGCAGACCGGGCAACAGCGACTGGTGCACCCGGGGCGTGTCGATCTCCTCCGGCAGGTCCGCGTTCGGCGTACGCAACACCTGGCGCAACTGGCTGACGATGTCCTGCCACTCGCGTACCCGCAGGTAGTTGAGGTACTCGGCCTTGCACATCCGGCGGAACGCGCTCGACGACAGGGCCCGTTGCTGCTCGCGCAGATGACGCCAGAGATTGAGGTACGCGACGAAGTCCGACTCCTTGTCGGCGAACCGGGCGTGCGCCTGGTCCGCCTGCGCCTGCCGGTCGGCGGGCCGCTCCCGGGGATCCTGGATCGACAGCGCCGCGGCGATCACCATCACCTCGACGGCACACCCGTTGCGCTCGCCCTCCAGCACCATCCGGGCCAGCCGGGGGTCGACCGGAAGCTGGGCGAGACGCCGCCCGAGCGCGGTCAGCCGGCGGTCCGGGTCGGACTCCGTCGGGTCCAGGGCACCCAACTCGTGCAGCAGGTTCACGCCGTCGGCGATGTTGCGCCGATCCGGCGGGTCGATGAACGGGAAGGCGGCGATGTCGCCCAGCCCGATGGCGGTCATCTGAAGGATGACCGAGGCCAGGTTGGTGCGCAGGATCTCCGGGTCGGTGAACTCGGGGCGGGCCAGGAAGTCCTGCTCGTCGTAGAGCCGGATGCAGATGCCGTCCGAGGTACGCCCGCAGCGGCCCTTGCGCTGGTTGGCGCTGGCCTGCGAGACCGGCTCGATCGGCAGCCGTTGCACCTTGAGCCGCTGCGAGTAGCGGGAGATCCGCGCGGTCCCCGGATCCACCACGTACTTGATACCCGGCACGGTCAGCGAGGTCTCCGCCACGTTGGTCGCCAGCACCACCCGCCGCCCACCGTGCGGGGCGAAGACACGGTGCTGCTCGGCGACGCTGAGCCGGGCGTACAGCGGCAGGATCTCGGTGTGCCGCAACGCCGGGCGGTTCTCGACGAGCCTGCCCAGCGCGTCGGCGGTGTCCCGGATCTCCCGCTCGCCGCTGAGGAACACCAGGACGTCGCCGGGCCCCTCGCCGGCCAGTTCCTGCACCGCGTCACCGATGGCCTGGACCTGGTCGCGGACGTTCTCCTCGTCCGTGTCGTCGGCGTCCTCGTCGACCTCGACCAGCGGCCTGTACCGCACCTCGACCGGGTACGTCCGGCCGGACACCTCGACCACCGGCGCCGGCACCCCGTCCGGGTGCTCGGCGGTGGGCGGCCCCGCGAAGTGCCGGGCGAACCGGTCGGTCTCGATGGTCGCCGAGGTGATGATCACCTTGAGGTCGGGGCGACGCGGCAGGAGCTGCCGGAGGTAGCCGAGAATGAAGTCGATGTTGAGGCTGCGCTCGTGCGCCTCGTCGATGATCAACGTGTCGTACTGGCGCAGCATCCGGTCGGTCTGCAACTCGGCCAGCAGAATGCCGTCGGTCATCAGCTTGACCAGGCTGTTCTCGCCCACCTGATCGGAGAAGCGCACCTTGAAGCCGACCACGTCACCGAGCTGCGTGCCCAACTCCTCGGCGATCCGGTCCGCGACCGTACGCGCCGCCAACCGCCTCGGCTGGGTGTGCCCGATCAGCCCGTGCACCCCACGGCCCAACTCCAGGCAGATCTTCGGCAACTGGGTGGTCTTACCCGACCCGGTCTCCCCGGCCACGATCACCACCTGGTGATCACGGATCGCCGCCGCGATGTCGGCCGCACGCTCGCTGACCGGCAACTGCGGCGGGTACGTCACCGTCGGCACCGCCGCGCGTCGGGCCGCCAGGCGCGCCTCCGCCTCGGCCACCTCGACCACGATCTCGGCGAGCGTCTCCTCCCGACGCTGCGGATCGCGCACCTTCCGCAACCCGTCCAGCCGCCGACGCAGCCGACGCTGGTCGCGGAACATCAACGGCGAGAGACGACGGTGCACCTCGCGAACCGGATCGGTCGCGGCGGTGGTGGCTTGATTCTGCATGTCGTGCCCAAGGATAGGCAGCGACCCGCCGACCCGCCTCCTGGTTACCCACCCGCCCGCGTGAAAGGAAGGGCCCCTTCCTAACGCCTCAGGTATAGGAAGGGTCCCCTCCTAACACCGAGCGCGCCTGCGTCGTGCGTGCCCTGCGCCGTGCGTGCCCTGCGCCGTGCGTGCCCTGCGCCGTGCGCGCCTGCGTGGAGCGCGCCTGCGTCGAGCGCGTACAGCGCGGTGCGCGTCCTGCGTCATGTGTGCCTGCGCCGCGTGGGCGTAAGAGGAGCGGCGGTCTATCGTTGACCGCCGAGCCGGAGCGAGTACGGGAACGCCGATGACGATGCGTGACACCGACCGGGCGCTGGTGCAGGCCGCCAGCGCCGTGGCCAAGCTGCGCTGTCGCAGCGCCGCCCACACCCTTGCGGCGGCGGCCCGCACCGTCGACGGGCGGATCGTCTCCGGCGTGAACGTCGTGCACCCCACCGGGGGTGCCTGCGCCGAGGTGGTCGTGGTGGGCACCGCAGCGACCCAGCTCGCGGGCGACCTGGAGACCATCGTCACTGTGGGCGATCGCGGTCGGAGTCTGGTTGCCCCCTGCGACCGGTGCCGGCGGCTGCTCGCCGATCACTTCCCGGCGCTCCGGGTGATCGCCGGCCCGCTGGACACCCCGCAGGTGTACGAGATCACCGATTCACCCACCACGCCCGAGTAACCCTCCTTGCCGGGCCCTAGCGCGCGCCCTCATGATCCGCGCGAAGCGCGCATCGTCATGATCCGCGCAACTTCATTGATACTGCTGCCTCCGGGAGTGGATGAGGCAGCAACATCGGTGAAGTTGCGCGGATCTTGCAGTAGGCCGCATCGGCGCGTACCCGATCACGCCGCCTGGCAGGTTAGGCCGGGAACACCTCCAGATCAACAGACCTGCAGGTCGGGCCGTTTCGACAAGCGGATCGAGACATTCCCGGCAGTGGGAGCGGGCCTCTTCGTCCCGAGAAGGCCAGCGGTCAGGGGCGGTGGCAACGGGCCCCTTCGTCGTCCGGAGGAAGCGGGCGGTCAGGGGCCGCACCGTGGGGCCGGTCTTGCCGGGGGAGAGGCAACTCAGGGGCGGCGTGGGGTCGGTCTTCGGCGGGGGGAGAGGCAACTCAGGGGCGACGTGGAGGTCAGTCTTCAGCGGGCGAGGAGCCAGGTCAGGGGCGGCGTCGCGTGAGTGCGTTGCGGAGTTCGGCGAGGAAGCCGTCGACATCGTCGCGGAGGCGCGTGGCGGTGACGTGGAGTACCAGCCAGCCGGTGCCGAGCAGGCGGTTGAGGCGGCGTCGGTCGCGGTGGAACTGCTCCGGGTCGTGGTGCCAGAGTCCGTCGTACTCGACGGCCACCCGATGCTCGGGCCAGGCGAGGTCGACCCAGGCGATGAACCTGCCCACGGGCTCCACGACGAATTGGGTGACGGGTCTCGGCAGTCCGGCCTGCACGATGCGTACCCGCAGGCGTGACTCGGGCATCGACTCGGCCCCGGGGTCGGCGAACTCGACCACCCGCAGCAGTCGTTTCCCGCCACGGACACCGAGACGGGCGCGGGCCAGGTCCGCCACGTCGTCGAGTCGGACGACACCTGCGAAGGCCAGCCGGTCGACCATCGCGACCGCGTCGTCGAGAGGATGCCACTGGGCGAGGTCCCAGCAGGTACGTCGAGGAGTGGTGACCGGGATGCCGGCGTGCGAGCCGATCTCGTCCATCGACACGTCGGCGCGGTGCACGGTCAGACCCGCCACCGGCCCGAGCCGCCGGTCGGTGGGGACCAGGACGTCTATCGGCTCGTCGACGCGGACCTCGCCGACGCCGAACGACGCGGCGGCACTGCGGCCCGCGACCGCCGCGCCGGGTGGGCGCACCAGCCGCGCCGCGCGACAGCGGGTACGGTGCGTCACCGCGAGTTGGGCGTCGACGTAGACGTCCCGGAAGAGCCGTCGCCAGGCTTTGCTGCGCAGCTCGGTACGGGTGAGTAGCCCACCGGCCACCACCTCGGAGCCTCGGAAGAGTCGCCCGCGTAGTTCCGGGGGCCGTCTGGGAGATACCGGCATCGGCACACCCTGGACGGGCGCGCGGCGTCTCCGCTGTCCCTGTGGACAACCTGTCGCCCGCTGACAGCCCCCGCCCGTGGACAACGGCAGCCGACATCGGAGCAACGTGGTGCCAGCCGAGAACCAGGCGCCCTCGGCGGCCAGTGGACCCGTCGGCGGCCACTGCGTCGCCGGGCCTGATCCGCCGCTGGGCTGGATCCCGGTGGGCCGTGGCAGCGGTGCACCCCGACTCGGCGGGCGGGTGGTCCGGCACCGGCTGGCACCGGACCACCACCGAGTCCGAAGAGAAGCGGAGAACAGACCGACAACAACGGGATGATCAATTGCGGACGTGCGGACGTGCGGACGAGAGGGGTGGGGAAGGGGACGTCAGGCGGCGGCGGACCAGATGGCGCGGAAGGCGGCGGCCTCGCCGGCCAGCCAGCGTTCGATCTCGTCGGGCCTGGCGCTGTCGGGCATCCGGTAGGTGGTGCCGCGCCGGACGTCGACCAGGACCGGCTCGGCGTGCGGCAGGACGGCGTCCATGTGGCGGGCGGTCAGGTGCAGGGCGGCCAGGGTCGCCTCCTCGCTGGGCGGTGCCTCGTCGAAGTGCAGGCGGACCGCTTGGGCGCGGCCGTCGGCGTACCGGATGCCGAAGTGGGGGTTGATCTTGATCGGTAGGTCGCCGAGCATGGCCAGGGCGTCGCGGGTCTGGGCCAGGTTGATGGTGGCCGGCTCGCCGAGCGAGTGCAGCCAGGCGGTCGCGCCGGGGATCAGGGCCTGGTAGAGCGGTCGCCAGCGGGGCTTGACCACGTCGACCACCTGGGTCAGGTGGGTGCCGCCGGTGTGGAAGGCGATGTCGGCCTTGAGTGCCTTGACGAACTGGCCGTGCGGGTTGAACCCGGAGCGGCTGGCCCGCTGCCGACGCAGGCCGCCGACGAAGCTGGCCTTGGTGGGCCCGGTGCGGCCGACGTACCGGGTGAAGCCGAGGAGGGTGGCGTACGGCGTGAGGGGGGCGGAGGTGGGCGCTGTCACGAGCATCCTCCCAGTTCAGGAACTCGATTAGTACATACATTCTAATCGACGGGTCTGACATCGCCCAGAGGAGATAAGGGGCTGATCGGACTGCTCTGGCGGGTGCGTACCGGCCAGGTTCGGAACCCTGACCGGAGCGGCGCGAACGGAGCGGTCCGCACCGTGGGTCGACGCGGCGCGGGTGCTGTCCGGCGGGCCGGCGGCTGTCTCTTATACACACT
>NZ_SISL01000012.1:0-44877 GCF_004307965.1 Verrucosispora sp. SN26_14.1
CGCCCGGACGGCGGGCGACCGGCCGACCCGGGCGCCACCGCCCTCATCCCGGCGATCACCGGCACCCGGCCGAGCACCCCGCCCGCGATGGACTCCACCGCCCTGATGGGAGCCGTACCCCGGCCGCCGAAGACCGACGACCCGGCTGACGGTGCCGACAAGGGGGCCGAGGCACCCAAGCCGCGACGCGGCGACCGGGTGGTGCAGCTCCGGCCGCACCAGACCGACGAGGGCTACAAGAGCGTCTACTCCGAGCTGACCCGGCCGTCCGCGTGGTCCCGGGTCCGCACCAGTCTGCGCTTCAGCGGCGAACTGCTGATCACGTTCGGCCTGGTGGTGCTCCTCTTCGCCGGATACGAGATCTGGGGCAAGTCGGCGATCGTCGACGCGCACCAGGGCGAGCTGAGCCAGCAGCTCGCGCAGGCGTGGGGGCCCGAGGGCGACCCGACGGTGGCTCCCTCGGCCAGCGCCTCGGCGTCCGCGTCCCCGAAACCGCCGGTCAACGGCAAGCCGATCGCCGGGCTCTACATTCCGAAGTTCGAGAAGGAGTGGATCGTCGTCGAGGGTGTCCGCCAGGAGGACATCCGGTACGCGCCGGGCCACTACCCGGACAGCGCCCTGCCCGGTCAGGTCGGCAACTTCTCCGTGGCCGGGCACCGCAACCGGGCCACCTTCTGGCGACTGGACGAGCTGCGCGACGGTGACGCCATCGTGGTCGAGGGCCGCGACGACTGGTACGTCTACCAGGTCACCGAGAACCACATCGTGAAGCCGTCCCAGGTGGAGGTGGTCGCGCCCGTGCCGGGGCGGCCGGGGGTCCGGCCGTCCAAACGGATGCTGACGCTGACCACCTGCAACCCCAAGTTCGACAACTACGAGCGGTTGATCGTCCACGCCGAGTTGACCCGTACGCAGCCGAAGGCCGAGGGGCGCCCGGCGGAGCTGGGAGCCTGACCATGTACGCCTGGATCTGGCGCAAGCTGCCCTTCGGGGTGCCCGGCAAACTCGTCGGCAGTCTGCTGCTCGCCACCACCGCGGTGGCGCTGCTCTGGTACGTGGTGTTCCCCTGGGCCGGGCCACACCTCCCGTTCACCGGAGAGGACGTCCAGGTGACCCAGCAGGACGACGGTCCCGGGGTACCCGGCGGTGACGTGGTGCCCGGTGGGGACCCCTCCGACGCCCCGCCGGGCGACGAGCACGACCTGCCGTACGACACCGACCGGAACAACACCCCGCCGCCGGACGAAGACGAGTGAGGCCGATGCGCGTCCTGGTGATCGACAACTACGACTCGTTCGTCTTCAACCTGGTGCAGTATCTCGGCCAGCTCGGCGTCGAGTGCGAGGTACGGCGCAACGACGAGATGGACGTGGCGGAGGTGGGACGGGTCGGTGCCGACGGCATCCTGCTCTCACCGGGACCGGGCAGCCCCGACCGGGCCGGCATCTGCCTCGCCGTGATCCGCCGGTACGCGGGCGAGATTCCGATCTTCGGCGTCTGCCTCGGTCACCAGGCGATCGGCGAGGCGTACGGCGCCACCGTCGCCCGCGCACCCGAACTGCTGCACGGCAAGACCTCGGAGGTACGCCACGACTCGGTCGGCGTACTCGCCGGTCTGCCCGACCCGTTCACGGCGACCCGCTACCACTCGCTCGCCGTCCTGCCCGAGACGCTGCCGGAGGAGCTGGAGGTCACCGGCCGGACGGAGTCCGGCGTGGTGATGGCGATGCGGCACCGGACGCTGCCCGTCGAGGGTGTGCAGTTCCACCCGGAGTCGGTGCTCACCGAGGGCGGCCACCTGATGCTGGCGAACTGGCTGGCCGGCTGCGGCTACCGGGAGGCGCTGGACCGTGCCCCCGCGCTGGCCGCCGAGGTCGACACCCGCCGCCGCGCCGCCTTCGCCACCACCTGACGCCGAGCCGCCGCCTGACGCCGGTCCGTCACCGGTACAGCGAAGCGGTCACCGACCGGCGGCCTCCGCCGTGCCGGGTGGCCCAGCGCCCGGATCGGCCGAAGCGGCCACCCGCCCGTCGGATCACCGGAGCGGTCATCGACGCAGCGCGTCCGTGACGCTCGGGTCGGCGGGCGAGCTGACCGCAGGCGGTCGGTGGCGAACCGCGTCCAGGACCGCCTTGCCGCTGGCCAGGTAGTCACGGGCCGCCTTCTGCGCCAGCAGGCTCGATCCGCAGCCGGTGCAGCGGGCGGTGACCCCGTCGGTGTCGATGCCGAGATGTCGGCAGAGCGTCACGGCCCGGTCCAGGTGGTAGGACTGCGTGACGATCAGGGCCCGCTCGATTCCGTAGACGTCCCGTGCCCGCAGGCAGGTGTCGTACGTGTCCAGGCCGTGCGGATCCGTGACGACGCGCTGCGGGTCGACACCGAGCGGCCCGGTCAGGTGCGCGGCCATCGCCGCCGGCTCGTCCCCGGACGTCCCGCCACCGTCACCCGACACCAGCACCACCCGGGCCCGCCCGCTGTGTACCAGCTCGGCGGCGGTCTCCAGGCGTCCGGCGAGCCGGATGCCGGGTCGCTGCCCGTTCTCGGTCACCGCCGTGCCCAGGACGATCACCACGTCGACGCTCGGCGCGTCGGCCTCGGTGTGGACGTGTCCGCGCGCGGACGCCGTCGTCCAGAACCACGGCACGCTCACCAGCAGCAGCGCGACCGCGAGGAGCACGGCGACCCGGATCACGCGGCGTCGCCACCGCACCGGGACACCGGCCGGGGCCGGGTCGGTCACTCGCCGGGGAACCGGAACGGCGGGAAGCCCGGACTCGGCATGACCTGACCGCCACCACCGCTGCCGCCACCGTTACCGCTGCCGCCACCACCGTCGTCCTCGTCGGGGGGCGGGGTGCTCGGAGACCCGGTCGGCGGCGTCGGCGTCGGCGGGTCCGGGTCCTCCACCTCCTCCTCGACGGAGATCGTGATCGTCACCCTGCTGCCCTTGGTGCGCTGGGTGTTGGCGTTCGGGTTCTGGTCGAGCACCCGTCCGGCCTGGTCCGCAGGCACCTCACGACCGAGCTCGACCCGGACCTCGAAGCCCGCGTCCCGCAGCCTCTTGCGCGCCTCGTCCTCGGTGAGGTTCGCGACGTCCGGCACCCGGACCACGTTGCCCTTGGAGACGGTGAGAGTGACCTTGCTCCCCTCCTCCACCCGCTCGCCCACGCCCGGATCGATCGCCAACACCTGGCCCTCGGGCGCGGCGTTGTTGTCCTCCTTGACGTCCACGTCGAGCTTCAGTTCCTTGAGCTGCTGCTCGGCGAACTCCTGGGTGCCACCGACCACGGCCGGGATGGTCACCACGGGCTTCCCGTCGCAGATCTGCACGGTCACCGTGCTGTTCGGCTGCACTCGCTCGCCGGCGGCCGGGGTCTGGCTGACCACGGCGCCCTTCTTGCAGTCCGAGGAGAGGACGGGGTCGCCGAGCGCCGCGGTGAGGCCGTTCTGCTCGATCTGGGCGAATGCGTCCTGCTGCGTGAGTCCGGTGAGGGTGGGCACCGGAGTGTCCTCGTCATCACGCTGGTTCAGCAGCAGCGCGGCGACCAGCGCGATCACCGCGAGCACGCCGAGCGCGGCGAACATGGCGATCAGCCAGGACGAGGCGCGCCGCTGGCGCGGATCGCCGACCCGGGCGGGGATCTGCCGCGTCTGGGTGGCACCACCTGCCCCACCCGACGAGTAGCCCGAGGACGGGGCCATGGCGACGGTCTCGTCCTCGCGCATCACCGGCGTCGCCATCACGGGACGACCGGCCGCCGCCCGAAGCATGTCGGCACGCATCTCGCCGGCGCTCTGGTAACGGTTGAGCGGGTTCTTGGAGAGCGCCTTGAGCACGATCGCGTCGACCGCCGGGTTGACGTCCGGGTTCAGGTCGCTCGGCGTCGGCGGGGTCTCCCGGACGTGTTGGTACGCGACGCTGACCGGACTGTCGCCGACGAACGGCGGGTGGCCGCAGACCAGCTCGAAGAGGACGCAGCCGGCCGCGTACACGTCGGAGCGGGCGTCCACGGCCTCGCCGCGCGCCTGCTCCGGGGAGAGGTACTGCGCGGTGCCGATGACCGCGCTGGTCTGCGTCATCGTGGTGGCACCGCTGGCCAGAGCCCGGGCGATGCCGAAGTCCATCACCTTGACCTGGCCGGTCTGGGTGAGCATCACGTTGCCGGGCTTGATGTCGCGGTGGATGATGCCGTGCCGGTGGCTGAAGTCCAGCGCCGCACAGATGTCGGCGGAGATCTCCAGCGCCCGCCGGGGCTGTAGCCGGCCCTCGGCGCCGAGCACCTCCTTGAGGGTGCGCCCGTTGACGAACTCCATCACGATGAACGGAAGGGTCTCGCCGGTCGGCGCCTGTTCCTCACCCGTGTCGTAGACCGCGACGATGGCCGGGTGGTTGAGCGAGGCGGCGTTCTGCGCCTCCCGACGGAACCGCATCTGGAAGGTGGCGTCCCGGGCCAGGTCGGTCCGGAGCATCTTGATCGCCACGTCCCGGCCGAGCCTCAGGTCGCGACCACGATGCACCTCGGCCATGCCGCCATAACCGAGCAGCTCGCCGACCTGGTACCTGCCACCGAGCAGGCGGGCCTGCGCTGTCATCGCGTCCGTCGTCCTTCGCTCGTCGTCGTCTCGTGGCTGCCTCCACGGGGCTGATCCAGTCGACGGTACGCCGTACCGGCCGGATCGTCTCGCCCGTCGAACCCACGCACGACGGACGACACCGTTTGCACAGAGACCCCGACCGGCAGGTCGGCGCTGTTCTTCAGTCGCACCTTGTAGGAAATCACGCCGGAACAGAGCAGGACCAGCACGCCCAGCATCACCGCCAGGAACAGCACTCCGGAACGCGACCGTCCGGGCGCCTGCTGTGGTGGAGCGGGTCGGAGCTGGTAGCCGGGCGGCGGGGTGGCGGCGGCACGCTGATAGTTGTTGGGTGGTGGCATCGGTCGGCCAGCCGGCATCGCCGGGACGGCCGGAGCGACGGTCGTGGGACGGAGCGGTTGCGCCGCCGGGGGACGGGCCGCCATCGGCGGCCGGTGGTTCACAGCCGGTGGGCGGCCGGGAGGTGTCGAGTGCGGTGCCGCCGGAGGACGCGGCGGCTGCGGCGTCGGCACCTGGGCGCGCCCCGGAGCCGGTGAGGCGGGAGCGGCCGAGATCGGGTTTGCCTTCTGCCCACCCGCCCGCGCCTGCTGGGACAGTGCCGTCTTGAGCTGCCGGGCCACCCCGGCCAGCGCGGCGGCGCTCTGCCAGCGGTCCTTCGGGTCCTTCGCCATGGCCCGCTCCACCAGGGCGCAGACCTGCGGCGGGATGTCGGACGGCAACTGTCGCGGGGTCTCCCGCACGTGTCGCATGGCGATGTCGAGCGGGTTGTCGCCCTCGAAGGGACGGCGTCCGGCGAGACACTGGTAGGCGACGACGCCGAGGGCGTACACGTCCGAGGCGGGGGTGGCGACCTGACCGGTGGCCTGCTCGGGCGAGATGTACGAGGCGGTGCCGAGCACCGAACCGGCGGCGGTGAGCTGGCCGACGAGTTCCGAGCGGGCGATGCCGAAGTCGGTCAGCACCAGCGTGCCGTTCGGCCGGACCAGCAGGTTGCCGGGCTTCACGTCCCGGTGCACGATCCCCTTGAGGTGGGCCGCGTGCAGCGCGTCGGCGGCCTGCGCCACCAACGCCATCGTCCGGGCCGGGGTGAGTCGACCGACCCGGCTCAGCGTGGCGGAGAGCGGGTCGCCCTCCACGTACTCCATGACCAGGAAGGCGATCTGCTGGTCGTTGCCGAAGTCGTAGACGTCGACCACACCCGGATGGTTGATCGTCGCCATGGTGCGAGCCTCGCCACGGAACCGCTCGGCGAAACCGGGCTCGTCCATCAACGCCGGGAGCAGGCTCTTCACTGCGACCGTACGGCCGAGCACCTGGTCCAGGCCGCGCCAGACGTCGCCCATGCCGCCGCTGGCGATGCGCTCGTCGAGACGGTAACGGTTACCGAGCTGAACTCCCGGACTGAGCATGTCAACGCCCCCCACGGTCGGCGATGACGGCGCGCATGATCTGCCCGGAGATCCGGGCCGCCTCTGCGCTGCCGCCGCTGCCGGCCTCTTCGAGCAGCACGCAGACCGCCGAGACCGGTTCCCCGTTGGAGTCGATGGCGAAACCGATGAACCAGCCGTGGTCGGGCCGGTCCGGCGCCGACTGGGCGGTGCCCGTCTTGCCGCCCACGGTGTAGCCGTTGATCTGTGCCGAGCGGGCGGTGCCGTTCTCGACCACGCTGACCATCATGTCCCGCAGGTCGGCGGCGACCTCACGGCTGACCGGCCGGCGCAGTTCACGCGGCTGGGCGGGGTCGTAGACGGTGGTGCGGTCCGGCCCGAGGAGCTGGCGTACCAGGTAGGGCCGCATCTGGCTGCCCTGGTTGGCGACCGCCGCGGCGATCAACGCCCCCTCCAGGGGGCTCATCCGCACGTCGCGCTGCCCGATGGAGGACTGGGCCAGCGCCGCCGGGTCGGCCCCGCCGTCGGGGTTCAGCATGTCGCCGGTACGGCTGGCCGCCACCGACTGGCCGCCCTCGCCGAGCCGGCCGACGGTCAGGTCCTCCTGCTCGAAGCCGAACTGCCGGGCCTTCTCCTTGATCACGTCCGGGCCGAGCTGCACACCGAGCTTGGCGAAGCCGGTGTTGCAGGAGTCGGTGACCGCCTTCATCAGCGTGACCTGCGACTGCGGGCAGATCGACGGCACCGCGTTGGTGATCGCCTCGCCGGAGGTGGGCGGGGTGTAGCTGGGGCCGGCCGGGATGTTCGTGTCCTTGCCGATCCCGTTCTCCAGCGCGGCGGCGGCCACCACCATCTTGAACGTGGAGCCCGGCGGCAGCACCTCGGCCAGCGCGCGGTTGCGCAGCGGACGCTGCGGGTCCTGCTCCAGCTCGTTGTACGCCTTGGTCGCCTCGCTGGTGTTGTGGCTGGCCAGCGGGTTCGGGTCGAAGCTGGGCATGGAGACCAGTGCCTGCACCGCCCCGGTCTTCGGGTCGATGGCGATCGCCGCGCCCTTCTTCACCCCCCGGTTGTTGTTGCGCAACTGGTCGTACGCGACGTCCTGGGCCCCCTTGGAGAGGGTGAGCAGCACGTTTCCGCCGGCGGTGCGGTCGCCGGTGAACATGTCCTTGATCCGGTTGGCAATGAGCTGGTCGCTGGTGCCGGCGAGGAAGTCGTTCTCGGAGCGCTCGATCCCGGTGTCGCCGAGGTTGACCGGCTTGTAGCCGAGCACGTGGGCGTACTTCGCCCCGCCCGGATAGGTCCGCAGGAACCTCAGCTCGCCCTCGGTCTCCTTGCTGACCGCCAGTGCGGTGCCGCCCGCCTCGATGTTGCCGCGACGGCGCTCGTACTCGGCGACCTGGACCCGGCCGTTGTAGTCGCTGGTGCGGTACTCGTCGGCCTTGTACGCCTGGATCCAGTTCAGGTTCGCGAAGAGCAGGGCGAACAGGACGATGACGACGACGCCGACCCGGCGCAGGGGTGCGTTCACGGCTTGATCACCTCCGTGGGGGCACCGTGCAGTTGCTCGGGCGGCCCGCCGGACGGACGGTTCACCTTGCCACCGACCCCGGTCACCGGGCGCCGCCCGGCGTCGGAGACCCGCAGCAGCACCGCGACGAGCAGCCAGTTCGCCATCAGCGAGGAGCCACCGGCGGAGAGGAAGGGAGTGGTCTGACCGGTGAGCGGGATCAGCCCGCTGATACCGCCGACGATCACGAAGACCTGGAGCGCGAGGGTGAAGGCCAGGCCACCGGCGAGCAGCTTGCCGAAGGAGTCACGGACCGCGATGGCGGCCCGCAGGCCGCGCTCCACGATCAGCAGATAGATCACCAGCAGCGCGGAGAGACCGAACAGGCCGATCTCCTCGCCGAGGCCGGCGAAGATGAAGTCGTTCTGCACCTCCGGCAGCAGCAGCGGCTGGCCGCCGCCCGGTCCGGCGCCGAACATCCCGCCGGTGCCGAGCGCGAGCAGCCCCTGCACCAACTGGTAGCCGGAGTCGTACGGCTCGGCGAACGGGTCGAGCCAGATCTCGGCCCGGACGTAGAAGTTCGCGAACGGTCCACCGACCAGTTCCCCGAGCACGTACGCGAGGTAGGCGCCGCCGAAGAAGAGGACCAGACCGATGAGCAGCCAACTGACCCGTTCGGTGGCGATGTACACCGTCGCCACGAACATGCCGAAGTAGAGCAGCGAGGTGCCCAGATCCTTCTCGAAGATCAGGACGAGCAGGCTGATCACCCAGACCACGAGCACCGGGCCGAGGTCACGGCCGCGCGGGAAGTCGATGCCGAGGAACCGGTGGCTGGCCAGCGAGAGCACCTCGCGCTTGCGGACCAGGTAGTAGGCGAAGAAGACCAGCAGGGCGAGCTTCGCGAACTCGCCGGGCTGGATGGAGAAGCTGCCGACGCGTACCCAGAGCTTGGCACCGTTGATCTCGGAGATGCTGGCCGGCAGCACGGCCGGCAGCATGACCAGCACGATGCCGGCCAGGCCCAGCGTGTACGCGTACCGGGAGATCGAACGGTGGTCGCGCATCAGGGCCAGCAGCCCGGCGGCGAGGATCACCGAGACCAGCGTCCAGGCCAACTGCCGCCCGCCGGTGCCGGCGAAGGTGGCCATGTCGACCCGGTCCTCGGGAGCCGACCGGGCCAGGTCCAGCCGGTGCAGGAAGCCGACCCCGAGCCCGTTGAGCAGGGCCACCGCCGGCAGCAGGGCCGGGTCGGCGAAGGGCGCCAGGAACCGGATCACCAGGTGCAGGCCGAGGAACACCGCCGTGAGCGCGGCGGCCGGCACCCAGAAGGTCGGGGTGACCGTGTCGAGCACGTTCGCCTCGACCATCGCCCCGTACGCCGCGACCAGGGCCATCGCCAGCAACAGCAGCGACAGCTCGGCGTTGCGTCGGGACCGGGCCTGGCGTACGCCGGAACGCTCGCCCGCGTTGGCGGGCGAGGTTGCCGGAGTGGCCGCTGCGGTCACGATCGTCCTCGGTTCGGGTGCCGGTGCCTACTCGGGCGACCGGCAGGCCGCCGGGTCGACGGTGGGCGAGAAGGTGTCGGGCGTGGCGTCGGGCGTACCGGTGGGCAGGGCCGCCGCCCCGTTGTCGGACGGCCGCACCGGTGGGGTCGCGGAGCCGCCCGTGGCGGAGACCGACGCGCTGCGGACCGGGCTCGGTGAGCCGCTCGGCGCATCCGGTGCCGTCGAGGGTTCGCCCGCGTCGGGGGTCGGGGGCGGGGGCGTCGCGGGCGGGCAGATCGGCTTGAGGTTGACGTTGGTGGGGCTGTCCACCGTCAACTCGGCCAGTCGGCGTTCCGCGTCCGGCTCGCTCTTGGCCGGGATGCCCTGCTTGACCTGCTCCTGTGCCGCGAGGGTGAGATCGTCGAGCTGGGCGCTGCTCTCGGAGTGGACCGTGGAGAGGTCCATCCCGGCGATCTGGCCCTGGATGCCACGGAACACGGCCACCTGACCGTCCTGCGTGGCGCCGACGTAGTACTGCCGCTGGGTGTAGGTGTACCCGCCGTAGAGACTGCCGGCGAGGATCACCGCCAGGGCGGTCGTCATCGCCAGCGCGCGCAGCGGTCGCCGACGGGGCTCCGGCTCGTCGTCGCCGTTGCCGGCGGGCTCCTCCGGCACGGGCGGGCGGGGGGCGGAGAGCGCCGAGGCCCGGGCGGCCGGGGTGGAGACGTCGGCCGAGGTAGCCATGCCACGGTCGCGGGCGGCAGCGCCGCCGACGATCGGTGCCGCCTCGACGATGTCCCGGTCGGTGGCGTCCGCGATGATCACGGTGATGTTGTCCGGACCGCCGCCGCGCAGGGCGAGCTGAACGAGTCGCTCGACACACTGCTGCGGGTCGGTGTACTCGCGCATGGTCTCGCCGATGGTCTCCGCACTGACCACGCCGGAGAGTCCGTCGGAGCAGATCAGGTAGCGGTCACCGGTGAGCACCTGGCGCACGGAGTACTCGGGGTCGATGTCCCGGCCGTCCAGGGCCCGGGTGAGCAGCGAGCGCTGGGGGTGGCTGCTCGCCTCCTCCGGGCTGATCCGGCCTTCGTCGACGAGCATCTGGACGTAGGTGTCGTCCTTGGTGATCTGCGCGAACTCGCCGTCACGAAGGAGATAGGCCCGCGAGTCACCGATGTGGACCATGCCCAGCTTGCTGCCGGAGAAGAGGGTCGCGGTGAGCGTGGTGCCCATCCCCTCCAGCTGTGGGTTGGCTTCCACGGTGTCGCGGAGCTGCTGGTTGGCGGTGCCCACGGCGGAACGCAACGCGTCGACCAGGGCGTCACCGGGGACGTCCTCGTCGAGCGGCGCCATGGCACCGATGACGATGTTGCTGGCGACGTCACCGGCGGCCATGCCGCCCATGCCGTCGGCGACGGCGAGTAGCCGCGGTCCGGCGTAGACGGAATCCTGGTTACCGTCACGGATCAGACCGCGGTCGCTGTGGGCCGCATAGCGCAGGGTCAGAGTCATGGCCGTAATTCGAGAGAGGTGCGGCCGATCCGGATCGGCACGCCGAGGGGGACGGGGGTCGGTCCGGTGACCTTAGCGCGATCGAGGTACGTCCCGTTAGTCGAGCCGAGATCCTCGACGAACCACTGCCCGTCACGCGGTACGAGCCGGGCGTGTCGCGCGGAGGCGTAGTCGTCGGTGATGACGAGGGTGGAGTCCTCGGCCCGACCGATGGTTATCTGTGCCTCGCCCAACGTGATCCGGGTGCCGGCCAGTTGCCCCGCGGTCACCACCAGTTGGTGTGCCGCCCGTCCCCGCTTGACCTTCGCCGGCTTCGCCGTCGCCTGACCGGTCGACGCGCCGACCGCTCGGGGTGCGGCCACGAGCCGACCTGAGCGGGCCCCCGCGAACAGGTCCCGACGGATGACGCCGACCACCGTGAACACGAAGATCCACAGCAGGACGAGGAATCCGAACCGGGCGACGGTGATGACGAGTTCCGGCAAGGCGGGTCAGCCGTCCACGCGGAAGGTCAGGGTGGTCGTACCGAGCTGGATCATGTCGCCGGGGTTCAGCGCCACGGCGGAGACCCGCTGGCCGTTGACCATCGTGCCGTTGGTCGAGCCGAGATCGGTCAGCACGACCTGGCCGCCGTCGAAGTCCAGCCGGGCGTGTCGCCGGGAGATGCCGACGTCGGGCAGACGCAGGTTGGCCTGGTCGCCCCGACCGATCACGGTCGAGCCCATCTGGAGCGGGTAGGTGCGGCCGTCACCGGAGACCAGCCGGACGTTGCGGCCACCACCGTGCCCCTGCGGGGGTCCGTAGCCGCCACCCTGGTCGTACGAGGGGTAGCCGGGCGGACCGGCGTCGTACCCGCCGCCGGGCGCCGAGACCGGGGCGACCTCGCCACCGGTGTAGACCTCGGCGGTGACCCGGAACATGCCGGTGTCCAGCCCTTCACCGCGCTCGATCTCGACGATCACGTCGCCGTAGACCGTCCAGGCCTGCTCGCCGATGAACTCCGCCTGCGACTGGGCCAACTCCTGGGCCAGCGCGGCGGCGTACGGCGCCAGCCGACTGTGGTCGTACGGCGAGAGATCGATCACGTAGCGGTTCGGCACCAAGGTGCGCCCACCGGCCAGGATGGCCTTGTGCGCCTCGGCCTCCCGCTGCATGGCGTTGAGGATCTCCACGGGGTGCACGACCCCCTTGAAGACCTTGGCGAAGGCCCCCTCTACCAGGCCTTCCAGACGCTTCTCGAAGCGTTGCAGCACGCTCACCGGCTCCTCCTCGGGTCCCGAGGACATGATGGTATCCGTCCAGAGCGCACGCAGCTCACACGCCGCTCGGCCAGCAGGCCACGGCCCGTTCGGACGGCCTCGAATCGTCGTGCTACTCTTTCGTCCGCCACGAACGGTAACCGCTGGAAGCAGCGAATGCCATTCGCGGTCACGACCGAGGGTCACGTAGCATTGCCGAGGTCCGCCGGAGACGGTGGAGCTGGCACGGGCTACGCTGCCCGAAGTCATGCCACGGGGAAGTGGCGGAATGGCAGACGCGCACGGTTCAGGTCCGTGTGCCCGAAAGGGCGTGGGGGTTCAACTCCCCCCTTCCCCACCACAGACGAGGGCTCCGCGGCGACGCGGGGCCCTCGCTCCGTATCGAGGCGTACGAAACGTCACGCTATGCTCCGATGGTTTCTGCCTCCGACGCACCAGGAGTGGCATGTGAGTGTCGCATTCGTGACCGGTTCGGGCGGGCTGATCGGCTCCGAGGCGGTCCGGCACTTCGCCGGCCTCGGTCTCGACGTCGTCGGCATCGACAACGACATGCGGCAGGAGTTCTTCGGCGAGGAGGCGTCCACCGCCTGGAACGTCCGCCGGCTGACCGACGAGCTGGGTGAGCGGTATTCGCACCACAGCATCGACATCCGCGACCGCAGCGCGCTCGGCGCGCTGTTCAAGCGGTACGGCCGGGACGTCGCCGTGGTGATCCACACGGCCGCGCAGCCCTCGCACGACTGGGCCGTGCGCGACCCGTTCACCGACTTCGACGTGAACGCCGCCGGCACCCTGAACGTCCTGCAGAGCGTCCGCGAGCACTGCGTGGAGGCACCGGTCATCCACTGCTCCACGAACAAGGTCTACGGCGACCGGCCGAACAGCCTGCCGCTGGTCGAGCAGGAGACCCGCTGGGAGATCGAGCCGGGCCACCCGTACGAGCAGGGCATCCGCGAGGACATGTCGATCGACGCCTGCCTGCACTCCATCTTCGGCGCCTCCAAGGTCGCCGCGGACGTGATGGTGCAGGAGTACGGCCGCTACTTCGACATGCGGACCGCCTGCTTCCGGGGCGGGACGCTGACCGGCCCGGCCCACTCGGCGACCGAGCTGCACGGCTTCCTGGCGTACGTGATGCGCTGCAACCTGGAGCGCCGGACGTACAAGATCTACGGCTACCAGGGCAAGCAGGTGCGGGACGCGATCCACAGCTCGGACGTGGTCTCCGCGTTCGAGGCGTTCTTCCGCGACCCGCGCTCGGCGGCGGTGTACAACCTCGGCGGCGGCCGGCACTCGAACACCTCCATGCGGGAGGCGTTCACCGAGGCCGAGCGGATCACCGGGCAAGAGATGATCTCGGAGTACGTCGAGGCCAACCGGGTCGGCGACCACAAGTGGTGGATCGGCTCCAACGAGGCGTTCCAGGCCGACTACCCGGACTGGAAGCAGGTCTACGACGTACCCATGATCATGCGTGAGATCTACGAGGCCAACGTGGACAAGTGGGTGCCCGGAGCATGACCAAGAAGAACGTCCTCGGCGTCCTCGTCGACGCCACGACCTACGCCGAGGCGACCGAGCGGGTGGTGGCCGCCGCGCAGGAACGCCGCCCGATGGCGTTGACCGCGCTGGCCGTGCACGGCGTGATGACCGGCGTACTGGACCCGCCGCACAACGCGCGACTCAACTCGTTCGACGTGGTGACCCCGGACGGCCAGCCGGTGCGCTGGGCGCTCAACCTGCTGCACGGCGCCGGCCTCACCGACCGGGTGTACGGGCCACTGCTGACCCTGCACGTGCTCTCCCGCTTCGCCGACGAGGGCCTGCCGGTCTACCTGTACGGCTCGACCGACGAGACGCTGGCCCGGCTGATCCCGGAGCTGGAGCGGATGTTCCCGGCGTTGAAGATCGCCGGGGTGGAGGCGTCGAAGTTCCGCCCCGTGCAGCCGGGCGAGGACGTCGAGATCGCCGACCGGATCCGGGCCAGCGGCGCCCGGCTCGTCCTGGTCGGCCTCGGCTGCCCCCGCCAGGAGGTCTTCACGTACGCGATGCGTCCGCTGCTGGACATGCCGATGATGGCGGTCGGCGCGGCCTTCGACTATCACGCCGGGCTGCTGCGTCAGCCGCCGCCGTGGATGCAGCGGGCCGGGCTGGAGTGGTTCTGGCGGCTCTGGCTGGAGCCGAAGCGGCTCTGGCGTCGCTACGTGATACTCAACCCGGCCTACCTCGGCCGGCTGTTCGCGCAGAAGACCGGGTTGTGGAAGGCCCGGCCGCCGGCTCCGGCCACCGAGCGTCCGCGCACGTTCGCGGTCTGACCACGGCGTCGAACGACCACCGGGCCCCTGGCCTGATGCCGGGGGCCCGATGCCGTCGCGGACGTCAGAGGGTCAGCGTCCAGGTGTTCACGTAGCCGGTGTCTCCGCTGTAGACGTCCCGCACCTGGAGTCGCCAGGTGCCGTTCGCCGCCTCGCTGGAGAGGTTCACCGTGTAGGTGGCGATCACGTTGTCCGCGCCGTCGAGGATGCTGCTGTTCTTCAGGCGGTAGGACGAGCCGTCCGGGGCGAGCAGGTCGACGACCAGGTCACCACGGTAGGTGTGCACGATGTTCACCGCGACGGTCGAGTTCGACGCGGCGTTCCGGTTGCAGCCCGCGATCGTGATCGAGCTGGTCACCGCCGATCCGGCGTCCGGGATCGCCACGTCGGTCCCGTTGCTGCCCGTGCAGCCGCCGCTGCCGCTGCCGGTCACCGTCAGCGAGAACGTCGCGGTCCTGCTGCCGGAGGCGGCGCTGCCGGTCACCGTCACCGGGTACGTGCCGGCGGGAGTACCGGCCGAGGTGGTGACGGTCAGCGTCGACGACCCGCCGGAGGTGACGGTGGCCGGGCTGAACGAGGCGGTCGCCCCGGACGGCAGACCGCTCGCCGAGAGGCTGACCGACTGCGCGGACCCGTTGGTGGTGGCGGTGGACACACTCGTGGTCACCGAGCCACCGGGCGCGGTGGAGCCGGCGGTCGGCGACACCGAGACCGAGAAGTCGTTGGTCGGCGGCGGGGTGCCGCCGTTGACCACGTAGAGCAGCTGGTTCGGGGTGCCGGTGCCCACGTTCGTGATCACGTTCGGGGTGGAGTTGGCCACCAGGTAGTCCCGGACCTGTTGCGGGGTCCACGACGGGTTGGCCGACAGCACGAGCGCGGCGACGCCGGCCACGTGCGGGGACGCCATCGACGTACCGCTGATCGAGTTGGTCGCGGTGTCGCCGGTGTGCCAGGCCGACGTGATGCTCACGCCCGGCGCGAGGATGTCCACGCAGGTGCCGAAGTTGGAGAAGCTCGCGGCGGCGTCGTTGTTCTGGGTGGCGCCGACGGTGATCGCCGGAGCGGCCCGGGCCGGCGAGTAGTTGCAGGCGTTCTGCCGCTGGCCGAGCGCGTTGCCGTTACCGGCGGCCACCGCGTAGGTGATGCCGGCGTTGATCGAGTTGATCACCGCGTTGTCGACCGAGGTGTTCGCCCCGCCGCCCAGGCTCATGTTGGCGACGGCCGGCTTGACCGCGTTCGCGGTGACCCAGTCGATGCCGGCGATGACTCCGGCGTTGGTGCCGCTGCCCTGGCAGTTCAGCACCTTGACGGCCACCAGTCGGGTGGCCTTGGCGACGCCGTACGCGGTGCCGCCGACCGTACCGGCGACGTGGGTGCCGTGGCCGTTGCAGTCGGTGTTGTTGGTGTCGACGGTGTTCGTGCCCCAGGTCGCCCGGCCGCCGAAGTCGGAGTGGGTCGTCCGGATGCCGGTGTCGATGACGTACGAGGTGACGTTCGAGGCGGTGTTCGGGTAGGTGTAGGAGCTGTTCAGCGGCAGGTTCCGCTGGTCGATCCGGTCCAGGCCCCAGGACGGGGGGTTCGTCTGGGTGCCGCTGATCGTGACGGTGTGGTTCTGCTCGACGTACGCCACCGCCGGGTCGGCGGCGATCCGCGCCGCAGCCTTGGCGCTGACCCGGAGTTCCGCGCCGCGTACCGCTGCGGTCCAGGTGCGGGCCGTGCTGCCGCCGTGGCGGCGCACCAGCCGGTCCACCGACGAACCGACGGCGTTGCGGCCCACCTCGGCGTCCTTGAACACGACGATGTAGCTGCCCTCGACGGCGGTGGCACCGCCGGCACTCCTGATCGTGCCGACCGGCTCGGCCGCCATGGCCGGCGTGGCAGTGGCGACCATGGCCAGCGCGGCCAGGCCGACGAGTACGGACCTGTGTGGAAGAGCCATCTTCCTACCTCCCTCCGACCGGCCCTGATCGTCTACCCGCTCGTGGCAGGTTGATCGATGAATGCCGATCGAGGTGAGAGTAGTGGTGTGCCCGGAGGCAGATAAACATGCCGGATCTCCCATCACGTCGGTGCGATGGCCCCCTACGGGGACCAGGTACGGGACGAACGGGGGGCGGGCCCGGATTCGCGAGAGCGGAAATCGGGCAAGTCTGATGGGCATGCAGAGCCATCTCGCCCTCCTGCTCCCGGTCGCCACCGTCTGGTGGGTCGCCGGATACCTCGCGGACGGGCTGCCCCGGATGACCCACGCCCGCGGCCTGCGCCGACACACCGGCTGGCTGCTCGGCCTGACCGGGGTCGGACTCGCCCTGACGGTGGCGCTGCCGATCGCCGGGCTGAGCACTCCCGGGGCCACCCTGGCCGATCGGGCCGCGAGCGGACTCACGCTGGCCGCCGTACCCGCCGCCGTGGTGGCGATCTGCACGGTCCGCCGGGTCCGCCGCCTGTTGGCCGGAGCCAGCACGCTCGCCACCGCCCCCCGGACCCCGGCCCCGCACGGGTTGCGGGCCGCCGCCGCCCATCCGCTGATCGGCCTGCCGTTGCAGGTGACCGGGCTGGCTCTGCTGCCGGCTCTGATCGCGGCCAGCGGCGCCGGTCAGCTCTTCGGGCCCGGTGCGGCCGGACCGGCGGTCACCGTGGGCGCGCTGGGCGTGGCGGCCATCGGCGTACGCCATGCGCTGCGGCACAACCGGCTCGCCGAGTTGGCCATGCCGGAGCGGGCGGCGACCTCAGCGCAGCCGGCCCGAGCCCTGCACGTATAGCAGTTCCAGGATCGCCCGGGTCGCCTCGAACCAGCGGTCCAGCCAGCCGGGCGGCGGGACGCTGCCGCGCGGCGGCAGCTCCATCATCAGCCCGTGCATCAGTGGGTGGTCCACCAGGGAGGGATTCTCCGCCATCGGCCATCCCGGCGGCGGGAACGATGCCTCGGTGAGCGGGTTCGGATCCAGTGACGGCGCGTGCTGCGACTGTACCGACTCGGCCACGCCTCTGACGTCCCGCCCGCCGCGATCACCGTCGGGCGGCACCTCGGTCAGCATGCTGTCCCTGCGGGCGCCGCGGTACTGCCCGCCGAAGCGCTCCGCCTTGGCCGGGCCGTTGCTGATGTTCTCTGATCCGATGTTCGTCATTCCGTCTCGCCTGCCTCGCTCGGTTACCCGCCCTGCCGGGGGGATGTCGACCAGCGCGTACCGAGTAGTACAACGAGACACGGTCGATGTGGCGACGGCAGCCGTCCCGGCCGACCGGCGGGCCCGTGCCGCAACGCACGGTCCCCGTCCGGCCAGGCCGGACGGGGACCGTCTACACCGCTTACCGCCAGTCAGCTACGGCCGAACGCGCCGTCCCTGGTGCCAGCGACGAAGGCGTGCCAGTGTCCCGGTGCGAAGACGAGGGCCGGACCGGCCTTGTCCTTCGAATCCCGGACGCCGACCGCCCCGGTCACGTACGCCACCTCCACGCAGTTGTCACAGTTCGGGCCGCTCTTCGAGCTCTTGAACCATGTCGCCTGCGTCAGGTCCACGGAGAATCCTTGCGTCGCCACTTCCACAACGGCTCCTCTGCCAGTCTCGCGATGTACTCGACGGACTCCTCCGGACGTCGGGCCGCTGCTCGAATGTGATCGAAGATGAAGCTGTACTTCTGTAGCTCGTCGCTCTTCTCCAGGAAAAGCCCACCCGTGGCGTTCTCCGCGTACACGACATCCGGATCACCGGGTTCGGGGAAGCTGAGGATCGTGAAGGTGCCGTCCATGCCGGCGTGCGCCCCTACCTCGAACGGCAGGACCTGGAGCGTCACGTTCGGCAGTTGGGCCACCTCCGCCAATCGTTTGAGCTGGCCACGCATGACCGTGTCCCCGCCAACCGGACGGCTCAGCACCGCCTCATCGAGCACCACCCACAGATCGACCGGATCATCCTGGGTCAACAACGACTGACGGCCGAGTCGGACACGCACTCTTTGTTGCACCTGTTCGGGGGTGAAGTCCGGACGGGCGGCCTTGATCATCGCGCTGGCGTACTCCTCGGTCTCCAACAGTCCGGGAATCACCTGCTGCTCGTACGCACGGATCGAGCTGGCCGCCGCCTCCAGGCCGACGAACGCACCGACCAACACCGTGCTGTACGGGTGCCACCAGCCCTTCTGTCGCGCCTCGCGGGCGATCTGGACCAGCTCGTCACTCTCGGCGCCGACCACACCGTAGATCCGGAGCATGTCCCGCACGTCGCGGGGCGTGGCGGAGGTGTGGCCGGTCTCGATGCGGGAGATCTTCGACGCCGAGCACTCCAACTGCTCGGCGACGGCTTCTATGGTGATGCCGGCGGCCTCGCGTTGGCGGCGCAACTCCGCGCCGAGCCGGCGCCGCCGGATGGTCGGACTGCGGCGCTCGCTCACCCGTTGTCACCTCTCGCCTCGACGCGCCGCTGGTTCGACACCCGCCTCGGGCGCGACCGTCGGGGCTGGCGAGCGTACGCGGCATTGGGGTGGTGCCGGTCGTCGGCCGGCCGCGGCGGCGAAACCGTTCCTCAGTGTGCCGCTCGGGTGGTGGCGCGTTCAAGCGCCGTTTCGTGCGAGCCGCTCACTTATCGGCAAAAGTCTACGTGCAACTTGCATGCAGCACGCCTCTGATGCACTCTGTCCGTATGACCTGGGTTACGCACCGTCTCCGCGCCGTCTCCCCCCGTGATCTCCACGGCGGAGCCGCGGACGGGGCGTACACCCGACCGTCGGTCACGGGCCCGGATCTCCCGCAGGGGAACCCGCCGCCCACCCCCGACGGCGGCTCCGGCGACACCACCTGAGCCCGCACCGGTCGAGCGGCGCGCCACCAGCGTTCCCGGCACCGACCAACGCCCGCGCCACGAACCGGCGCACGAGACACGACCTCGTCGCCGGAGCCGCATCTCCCCCCGATCGCCCCCGCCGGCCTTCCCCGCCGGCCAACCCTCTCAGGAGCCCATGTGCATCCCCGCTCCGGTGACGTACTGCACGTGACTCGCGCGGCGAGTGTCCAGTTCCGCAGCAAGCCCATCCAGTTCCGGGTGATCCGGGTACTCGACCGACCCACCTACGACGGTTGGCTCTGGCTCGAAGGCTACGAGTTGAACGCGGCGGGGGACGCGGTCAACCGGCGTTCGATCTTCGTCCAGCGAGCGGGTCTGGAGCAGATCCAGGCCGCTCCGCAGCCTCGTCCGCACACCGTCCGCTCGGCCCGTCGGCCGGTCACCCGAACACCGGTCCGGGTGGGCTGAGCATCACGAACAGCCGCCGTGGGGGCATGCCGACGCCATAGAATCGGTATGCCCACCCCGGCAAAGTCTCCATCCCGCGCGTCCCGGGCCCTGAACCTGGGATGGCCATGGTCAATCTGCCCACGCGACAGCCCCGACGATCCCGCATCACCTACGCCTTCGGAGTCCTGGCGCTGCTCGGCGCCGCCACCACCATGCTGGTGCTGGTCCGGGACCCCGCCCTCTCGTCCACCCGGCTGGCCGAGCCGGTGCCGGCACCAGAGATCACCGTGGTGCAGACCGAACCGACCGGCCCGTACGGCGTGACCGGCGGCTGGGACCGGTTCGGCACGAGCGACCAGCCGGGCGTCGACCCGGCCACCGCGTACGGCGGTGCCGTGTCGGTGGACGACCAGGACCGGGAGACGGCCCCGACGGCCCATGCCACCCGTGCGGATCCTCGCCAGGATCTCAGCCGCTCGCTCTTCTGGTCCGGCGTGTTCGGGTTGGCCATCTCACTGGCCGGGTTGGGCCTGGTCGGCACCAGACGCCGGATGTGGTGACCGGCCCTCAGACGGTCGGGGTCGCCGTGCCGGTCGGCTCGGCTGTCGGCGCACCGGTCGTCGGCGACGGGCTCGGGCTCGCGGCGGCCACCACCAGTCTGATCTCGTCACCCGCCTCGACCAATACACCCGCACCCGGCTCGGTGGCGATCACCGTGCCCGACGGCTGGTCCGACGGCCGGTACTCCACCTCGTAGCCGAGATCGAGCGGGTCCAGCAGCGCCCGCGCCGCCGCCTCGGAGAGCCCGGTCAACGGCGGCACCGGAAGCTGGGCCGGGGCGGCGCTGGTGGTCGGCGGTGAAGACGGTGACGGGGTGGTCGGCGACGGTGCGGCGGTGGTCGGCGGTGCCTGTGTCGTCGGCTGTGGGGACGGTGGCGTCGATCCGTCCTCGTCCAGCGCCTGCCGGACCAACCACAGGCCCAGACCGAGCAGGCCGAGCAGGAGCAGCAGGACGACACCCCAGAGAATCGGCAGCCACCAGCGTCGGCTCGCCTGGTCGTCGGGGTACCAGTCACCACCGGCCGGCTCGCCGTCGAAACCCGGCCGCACCGACGGCACCTCCGCGCGGCCCGACCACGCCGCCGACCCGGACCGCTGCGTCGGGGGCAACGGCGCGGTGGCGTCCGCCGGTGCGGGCTCTCCGGGCGTACGGTCCATCGGCGCGGTCGCGTCGGGTGCGGTGTCACCGGGCGTACGGTCCAGCGGAGCGGTCTCGTCGGGGCGTCCGGTGACCGGCGGGATCCGGCGGGTCCGGTCGTCCGACGCGTCCTCGGGCGGCTCCTGGCGGTCGTCGCTCATCGCACGTCCTTTCCGCCGGTCCGGCGGGCGGCATGGCCCTCGACGGTCAACCTAACGGTTCGTCGGGCCATCGGCCGGCATCAGCGTGTCGGAAGCGCGTCACTGCTACTGGTCGCTGGCCTCCGGGCTCGGGGTCGTGCCGCACCAGATCTGGACCGCGTCGTTCCACTTCCCGACGGCGCCGCCGGTCGGGTCCTGGGCGGTGACCGTGCCGGACCTCCCGGTGGGGTAACGCGGTGAGAAGCCGTCGTCGACGAGTTCGTCCTGTGCCTCGCCGCACGAGTCGCCGACCACGTCCGGGACCGAAGTCTCCGGTGCCGCACCCGCCACGATGATCTTGACGGTGACGCCGCGCTTCACCGGTGCACCGGCGGCCGGCTCGGTGCTGCGCACGCTGGAACTGTCGCCGCTGCTGCCGAACACGAAATGCCAGCCCAGCCCACGGTCCCGCAGTTCCTCCCGGGCCTCCTCGAAGTCCATCCCGACGAGTTCCGGCACGGTCAGGCCGGAACGGCTCGGCGCGGGCCGGGCAGGCTGGCTGGTCGCCGTCGTCGGCTTCTCGCGCGGCGTCGGCGAGCCCTCGGACGTCGGAGCCCGACTGCCGCTCGCGTCGAGGGTCGTGTCGCGTGGCGACTCCTGATCGCCGGCCAGCATCCATCCGCCGGCCGCCCCGATGACGGCGAGGAGCACCGCCGCGAGCCCGCCGCCGATCACCACCCTCGTGCGGTCCGGGCCGGCACCGGAGCGCACCTCACCCCGATCCGTGGATTCGTCCGTCATCTCCGCCACCGCCCTATCACCGGCGACCGTAGTCGCCGACGCCAAGCACTGTCCGTCACTGTTGCCGCCTGGTACTGCGCACGACTCGCCGCACCGACCACAGGACGTTACGCTGCCCGGCATGGCCAGACAGGGCTGGGGAGGATCGATCGCCACCGCGGCCGGCGTGGCAGCCGGTGCCGGGGCCGCCCAACTGGGCTTCGGATACGGCCTGGGCATTCTCAACTGGGCACCGACCGAGGCGACCGCCGGCACCGCGGCCTGGGTGGCGAGCCTGATCTGGGCCACCTGGATCGCCGCCACCTCGACGATCTTCGGCGCGGTCTGTGCGCAACGACTACGCGACCGCCGCAACGGCCCGCACCCGGTTTCCGGTCCGGCCGTCGCACCCCCCGACGCCGACCCGCCGTCGGTCGACACCGCCCCGCAGAGCGACACCGCCGGGGCCGACACCGTCCGGTCCGACAACGACGTTCGGTCGCCCGCCGCCGGGTCGACCGACGCACGTCGGGAGGTCGGTGACGGCGGTGGCCTCTGGTGGATCGCGCTGGCCGGTGCCGCCGGCCTGGGCGCACTGATCACCGTGCTGCTGGTCGCCGTACCGGCGCGGGTGGCGGAGGTGCCGGACACCCCGTCGCCACGGAACATGGCCGCCGGCTACGCCGCGATCGGCGTACTGGTCGGAGTGCTGGTGGCGGTCTGGGCACTGCGCTGCCGGGCGGCCGCCACCAACGTCATCGCCACCGCCGGTTGGCTCTGGCTGCTCGCCGTGGTGGCCGTGGTCGACTCGGTGCTCGCCGGTCGTGGACTCACCACGGCCCAGCTCGGCATCTGGCAACTCAGCTCGGACAACCCCCAGTTCTGGATCCGCGACTATTTCTACTGGCCCGGCGCCGTCCTCTCGCTCGCCTCGGCGCTGCTGATCGGCGCGCTGGCCGCCCGTCACGGCGTACGCCCGGCGGATCGACGGGTCGGCGCCACCGCCTCCGGTGCCGCCGGACCGCTGTTGGTGGCCGTCGCCTACTTCCTGGCCGTGCCGAGGCTGACCGCGATCAGCCCGGAGCAGGTGTCGGCCCACCTGATCGCCCCGTACGCGGTGATCGTCGGTATCGGCGGGTCGGTCCTGGTCGCGGCACTCGCGCAGCGGGCCGCCCGGCGCAGGCAGGACCTGCCGCCCACCGGCGAGGTACCCCGGGTACCCCGGCAACGCGTGGCGGCCGACGACGCCCACACCGCACCAGCAGCCGACAAGGGCGCTGCGCGCACCCGGACGGCGTCCGACTCGACCACCGCCGACTCGACCACCGCCGACCCGGCCACGCCTGACCCGGCCGGATCCGGATCGACGCTCGACGGACCGGCGGCGGACAGTGCGAAGGAGTCCGTGCGCGCCGCGCCCCGGAGCACCAGCACGGCCCGACGGCGACTCGGCGGCAGGAGTGGGACGGTCGGCGACGACGCACCCGTCACCCCGGGCGGCTCGCCGACCTCCGACGGGCCGTCGACGCCATCCACCCCGGCCACCACGCCGTCGGACGGCGACACGTCCGACAGCGCCCCCGAGGGCACCGGCCGACGGAACCGCCGCAGCCGCTGACCCGGCGGTGCGCGCCGAGGCGCTCGACGTCGGCGCGGCGGGTCAGTCGACGGGCCAGGTGTGCACCGGCTCGTTGGTGCGCTGCAACTCGGCGTAGCGCTGGAGCATGTGGTGCAGGGCGGCGGTCCGGTCCAGGCCGTGCTGCCGCTCGGCGGTCCACACCGCCGCGGTCTGCCAGGCCGCTCCGTTGCGTCCGGTACGGCAGCGTTGCTCGATGATGCCGAGTAGGCGGTCCCGTTCCGCCGGGGACACCCCGAACCCGTCGAGCCCGGCGGCGGCGATCGGCAGCAGCACGTCCAGCACCAGCGTGGTGACCGGCACCTCACCCAGGCGCGGCCAGTGCAGCACGGCGTCCATGCCCCGTCGGGCGGCGGCGTGGAAGTTCTCCTCGGCGGAGCTGAAGGTGAGCTGGCTCCAGATCGGCCGGTCGGCCTCGGCCAGGCCACGGGCCATCCCGAAGTAGAAGGCCGCGTTGGCCAGCATGTCGACCACGGTCGGCCCGGCGGGCAGCACCCGGTTCTCCACCCGCAGGTGCGGTCGGCCGTCCATGATGTCGTACACCGGCCGGTTCCAGCGGTAGACGGTGCCGTTGTGCAGCCGCAGCTCGGCAAGCTCCGGTACGCCGCCCGCGTGCAGCACCTCCACCGGATCCTCCGTCTCGCAGATCGGCAGCAGCGGCGGGAAGTAGCGGACGTTCTCCTCGAAAAGGTCGAAGATGGACGTGATCCAGCGTTCCCCGAACCAGACCCGGGGGCGTACGCCCTGTGCCTTCAGCTCATCCGGCCGAGTGTCGGTGGCCTGCTCGAACAGGGCGATCCGGGTCTCCGACCAGAGTTGGCGGCCGTACAGGAAGGGCGAGTTCGCGCCCACCGCCACCTGCACCCCGGCGATGGCCTGGGAGGCGTTCCAGTAGTCGGCGAAGCTGTCCGGCGCGACCTGGAGGTGGAACTGGAGGCTGGTGCAGGCGGCCTCCGGCGCGATCGAGTCGGTGTGCGTACGCAGGCGCTCGACGCCCCGGATGTCGAGTTCGATGTCCTCGCCCCGGGCTCCGACGATCTGGTCGTTGAGCACCCGGTACCGCTCGTTGGTGGAGAGGTTGTCCGCGACCAGGTGGCGCTCGGTCAGCGTGGGCAGGATGCCGACCAGGACTATCCGGGTGTCCGAGCGGGCCGCCCGCTCGTTCGCCCGGTCCAGACTGCCGCGCAGGTCACGCTCGTAGTCGGCGAACCCGCCGTTGGAGATCAATCGCGGGTTGGCGTTCAGCTCCAGGTTGAACTGGCCCAGCTCGGTCTGGAACAACGGATCGGCGATGGCGGCGAGGATCTCCTCGTTGCGCATCGCCGGCTCGGCGAGCGGGTCCACCAGGTTGAGCTCGATCTCCAGCCCGGTCATCGGCCGGTCGGCGTCGAACCCGAAGTCGTCCAGCATCAACGCGAAGACGTCCAGGCAACGGCGTACCTTCTGGCGGTACCGGATTCGATCCTCACGGGAGAAGGCGGCTCGGTCGACGTCCCTGCCCATGTTTCCTCCCGGCGCGCGACGCGACGGAACGGTGCCGTTCCGCAGCGCAGTGTGAACCATACTCGGTGAAAGCGCCGAACCGGATGGCCCGAAGATCGGTCCATTGCCGCAGTCCACCCGCCTTGCGGGTGGGTCGGACCCATCGACGGGGCGGGTGAGCCGCTCCCGCCGGGATTCCTACCCGGGCGGGTCCGTCGCGCCACCCGCGACCCTGCTAACAACCTGTGACAAACCGCACCGCGATCGTGACCGGACCGGACAGCGAAGGGGCCCGCGCGGTCGGCGCGGGCCCTTTCGCGTGCGGGATCAGGACTGGCGGATGCCCTCGCCCTCGATCTCGATCTTGACCTTCTTGCCGACCAGCACGCCGCCGGACTCCAGGGCCACGTTCCAGGTCAGACCGAAGTCCTCCCGGTCGATCTCGGTGCTCGCCGAGAAGCCGAAGATGTCCTGGCCGAACGGGCTGCGGCCGACGCCCTCGAACTCGACCTTCAGCTCCACCGGACGCGTCACGCCCTTGATGGTCAGCTCACCGTCGAGCACGAACTCGCTGCCCTCGTGCGACTTCACGCCGGTGCTGCGGTACTCCAGGGTGGGGAACTGCTCGGCGTCGAGGAACTCCGGGCTGCGCAGGTGCGCGTCCCGGTCGGCCTGCGCGGTGTTGATGCTGGCGGCCTGGATGGTGGCGCTGACCGTGGACCCCAGGGGCTCCTCGGCGATGGTGATGGTGGCGGAGGCGTCGGCGAACTCACCGCGCACCTTGCTTACCATCATGTGCCGGGCGACGAAGCCCACGCGCTTGTGCGCCGCGTCCAGCAGGTAGGTGCCGGCCGCCGGGATGGTGAGGCCGTTCCACTCGCGGGTAACCGACTCGGTGCTGCTGGTCATGAGAGACTGCCCTCCGGAAGAGATTGTTTAGTAGCCCAACGACTGCGTTAGCAACTATAGTCGTAGCAATATTCCGTGTGTCAAGTACTGATAGGATGGGCCGGTGAACCCGAACGTGTTCGACGACCCTCGGATCACCGCTGTCGGCCTCCTCTTCGAGGTGCACGCGGGCCTCTCCGCCCGCTTCGCCACGCAACTCGACGAGCACGGCCTGTCAGCAGTCGAGTTCGAGGTGCTGACCCGGCTCACCCGCTCACCCGGCAACCAACTACGGATGACCGACCTCGCCGCGCAGACGTCGCTCTCCACCAGCGGCGTCACCCGGGTCGTGGACCGGATGGAACGCGACGGCCTGATCACCCGGCGCGCCTGCCCCTCCGACCGACGCAGCTCGTACGCGGTGGTGACCCCCTCCGGCCTGCGGCGGCTCGACGAGAGCCTGCCCGGCCACCTCCAACTCATCGAGGACTGGTTCACCGGTCAACTCGACCCGGCGGCGCTGCACGCACTGCTGGACGGTCTGCGGCAGATTCGCGACGCCGTCCATCCCTGCGCGACCGCCGGCAGCAGCGACACGGCCCCGGAGGGGGAAACGGTTCTGAGAACGCCCGACTCGTCCCCCTGCTGAGCGGCTCCGCGCCGCCACCGCGCACACCCGTCCGACCTTCGGTGCCGGTCTGCACACCCGAGCGTGACCGCACCGGCAGAAGGACCGGCAGAACCAGGCGAGCAACCGGCGATAACTCCTAAACCGGACAGACGTCGCAGTGGTCGCTCGCTAATCTCGCTGCAGCGGGGGCGCATTGGGGGGAATCGGCGCGGGCGATGAGCGAGGGGTGGTATCAGGGGGCTTCCTCGCCCGCGCCACCCCAGTTTCCGCCGCCGGTCGGCCGGGCCAGGAGCCCGGCCCGCCGTGCTTCCGGGCACCGTCCGCCCCGGTCACCGCCGACATCCGACGGCCGACCGACAACGCGTACAGCAGCTCCTGCTCCTGCGCCAGCAGCCGGACACCGCCCGCACGGCAGGCGAGATCCAGTCGATCGAGTACCTCCGGGTCCGCCGTGCTCGCGGCGAGGCCGACCAGCGCCTCCACCACCCGACGCCGGTCCCGGTCCTCCCCGTTCATCTCGGCCGCGGCGGTGAACCACTCGACCGCGACCTCCCGATCCCCCCGATGCCGGGCCAGGTGTCCCTCGATCAGCGCGCCGGTCCCGTCCAACGGCCGCAGTTCGGCGAGCACCTCGGCGGCCTCGGCCGAACGACCGTCCTGGGCGAGCGCCAGACCCAGCGTGCCCAGCACCCGCCGACGGTGCCGGGGCACCCCCAGGTCGGCCAGGGCCACGAGGACCCGCCGCGCCTCGTCGACCGCGTCGACGTACCGGCCCTCCAGGCGGAGCACCTCCGCGACCGTGCCCCGCACCAGCACCCGCAACCGCTGCTCACCGCACTGCCCACCGAGACGGTCCACGGTGGCCAGACGACGTCGGGCGGCAGCGAGGTCGGCCACCCGCATCTCGTGCCAGGCCAGGTGGTGCTGCGCGATCGCCATCTGCCGGAGCAGACCGGCCTCGGTCGCCACCGCCAGCACCGCTTCCGCCTGCTCCCGGGCCTGTCCCGGCCGGCCCGTCGCGGACAGCAGCGCACCCAGCACGTTCCGCGCCTCCAACTCACCCGGCACGTCACCGAGACGCCGGAAGGCCGCCAGCGCGGCCCGCGCCGTCGGCAACTCCTCGCCCGCCGCGCCGTGCTCACCGGCGAGCATCGCGACGCCGAGCGACGCCCACGCCCGCAACGCCGGATCGGCATCGGCGGTACGCGGATCGGCGAGCAACCGCAGCAACCACTGCCGCCCCAGGACGTCCCGTCCCCGCAGCCGCCACCAGCGGGACAGCGCCGCCGCCAGGCGCAGTGCAGTCAGCGGGTCGTCCACCGCCGCGTACGCCAGTGCCGAGCTGACGTCGCCCGTCACCTCGTCCAACCGGTGTGCCGCGACGGTCGCACCGGCACCACTCAGCGCCGGGACGGTGCGCTCCACCAACCGGGTCACCACCCGGGCGTGCCGGCGTCGGATCGTGGTCGACTCACCGGCACCGGACGCCTGCTCCACCGCATAGTCCCGCACCGCGTCGACCAGTCGGAACCGGAACGGCCCGGTGCCGCGTACGCTCAGCAGCCCCAGGTCGAGGAAGCGGTTCAGCATCGGCACCGGATCGGCGGTGGTGCCCGTACCGGCGAGCATCTCCTCGGCCATCTCGACCGACCAGCGGTTGCCGAACGCGGCCAGCCGGCGCAACGCGGCCCGCTCCTCGTCGGCGAGCAACCGGTAGCTGGTGGCCACCGCGTCGCGGAGCGTCTCCGCCACGGCCGTCCGCGCGTCGTCACCCCGGCTCGGCCCCGCCTCCCACCCACCGCGTGCCGCGCCCGAGGTGTCCAGGTCCAGCACCCGGTCGCCGTACCGGTCGAGCAGTTCGGTGAGATCGAGCAGTCGCCCGCGCGCGGCCATCAGCTCGATGGCCAGCGGCAGGCCGCCCAACCGCCGGACCAGCGACGCCAGCGCCGGCAGCTCGGCGTCGGACGGTGGCTCCGGGCGCACCTGGGCCAGCCGCGCGGTGAACAACACGACCGCCGGAGAGGTGGCCAGCGTCGCGGGGTCGGTGCCGCCCGGCGGCGGTACGTCCAGCGGCGACACGGGACGGACCCGCTCCCCCGGCAGCCCGACCGGATGCCGGCCGGTGACGAGTACCCGCAGCGACGGCACTCCGCCGACGAGCCGGTGCAGGGTGGCCGCCACCGGGCCCGGCGCGCGTTCCGCCGCGTCCACCAGCAGTACGGCCCGCCGGTCACCGAGCCGGGCGGCCAGTTCGGTGATCCGGGCGGCGCCGAACACCGTCACCGAGGCGGCCAGCACGTCGGTGACGTCCGACCCGGCGCCGATCAGCACCCCGGCGACACCACCCGGATGGGCCGGTGCGACGGCGTGCACCACCGCCAACGCCAGCGCCGTCTTGCCGACCCCGGCCAGCCCGACCAGGCTCACCACCCGGGGGCCACGCGGATCGGTCAACATCGCGGTCAACTCGGCCACGTCCTGTTCCCGGCCGATCAGGTCCGGCGCGGGCGGCAGGCCCAGCGCCGGACCCGGATGGGGTGACGCGCCCGCGGCGCCCGTCCCCCGGGCCGCGGTCAGGAACGCGGCGCGGGCGTCACCGGTGAGGTCGAGGGCTCCGGCGAGCAGTTCGACGGTGGTGCGTTGCGGGCGTACGGACCGTCCCCGTTCCAGGTCCCGCACCGTCCGGATACCGACGCCCGCGCGCACCGCCAGCTCGGCCTGGGTGAGGCCGGCGGTCAGGCGGTGTGACCGCAACAGTTCCGGGAGACCGGCGTGCGTGACCGGCCCGACCCGACGATCATGACCCGGAGGCATGGCCACGGACACTACGGGCCACACCCGACACGGGACACGGGATCGTCGGCCACCCGACCCCACCGCGAAGAAACCCGACAGCGGCCGACCGGACGACAGCACTGGACGATCAGCCATTGATCGAGTTCACCGGCAGCGGTCACAATGCGGCCCATGTCCAGCAATCGGTTGCCGGGCGACCTCGACATCCGGCAGGCCCGCTGGATGCTGACCCGGCACGCCGGCCTACTCGGTCGTCAGCCTCACCCGGGCCATCTCAGTGGCGTACCGGTGACCCGGCGAACCCGACCGGAACTCTTCGACACGGTGGCGGAGACCGCCGGTCGGCTGGGTACCGCCATGCCCGACCGGGTGCTGCTCACCGGCACGCCGACAGTGGACCTGGCCGTCGCACACCGGCGTCGACACCTGCTGATCGGTCTGCCGTTACTGGACTGCCTCAGCGCGACCGAACTGCGGGCGCTCGTCGGCCACCGGCTCGCCCTGCTCCGCCACCGCCACTGCGCTCTGGTCGTCGGCCTGCTCCACCTCTGGACCGAGGCGGTGCGCGCCGAGACGTACGAGCAGGGCCGGGACCTGCGTCGGGTCACCGAGTTCCGACGTACGCTGGCCGGCTTCGCCGCCGAGGTGCAGCACGACGCCGACGAGGCGGCGGTGCTCGCGGCCGGCGCCGATGCGGCGGCACGGGCGTTCGCGCTGGCGGACGCCGTCGCGGAGGGGTACGCCGACTTCCTCGACGGCACGGCGCTGCCCGAACACCGGTGGTGGCGGCCGGTCGAGGTGGGGATCAGCGACGTGTCCGACGGGTGGCGGCACCTGCTGCGACACGGGACGCTCGACGTCGAGTGGGGCGAGGACGAGGCGCAGGTGCTCGCCACCCTGCATCCCCGGCTCGCCGACGCGCTACGGGCCCTCGGCAGGACACCACCGCCGGTGGTGCCGACCGCCCGCCCCGTGCCGGTCGCCCCGCTGTCCGGGCGGGAACGCCGCCGGTTGGTCCGACGGCTGTTGAACATCCCCTACCCGCGCTACATCCGGTGGTACACGTTCGCCGACTCCCCGCCGCGCTGGTGGCTGCGGCGGGCCGCCCAGGAAGCCGGCTCGGTCCGGGCCGACGTGGCCGCGGTGCTGGGCCGACCGCCCGTCGACGACGTCGAGGCCATCGAGGTGATCCGGACCCGCCCCCGGGAGGTGCTGGCCGCCGCCATGCATGTGCCGGTGAGCGAACTGTCGGACGATCCGGGCGACTGCGAGTGGGACGAACCGCCCGCCGCGACGGTCTGGCTGGTCGAGGAGAACCTGCTGCGCCGTGGCTGGCGGTTGGCGCATCCGGCGGTCCGAGGCGTCCTGATCGGGCCGGCGGGCGAGCGGGTCGACGCCCGTGCCGTGATCGCCGGCGCCGACCAGGCGCACCTGCGACGTCTCCTGACGTCAGGCTGACCGGGCGCTCACATGCCCAGGTCGCGAGCGATGATCATGCGTTGCACCTCGGAGGTGCCCTCGCCGATCTCCAGGATCTTGGAGTCCCGCCAGAAGCGGGCCACCGGGTACTCGTTCATGAAGCCGTAGCCGCCGTGGATCTGGGTCGCCTCCCGGGCGTTGTCCACCGCGACGGTGCTGGCGTGCAGCTTGGCGATCGCGGCCTGCCGCTTGAACGGCTCACCGGCCAGCATCCGGGCCGCCGCGTCGTAGTACGCCAGACGGGCGGTGTACGCCCGCAGTTCCATGTCGGCGATCTTGAACTGGATCGCCTGGTAGTTGCCGATCGGCTGACCGAAGGCGTGCCGCTCGGCGGCGTACTTCACCGACTCGTCGACGCAGCCCTGCGCGAGCCCGACGGCCAGCGCCGCGATCGCGATCCGGCCCTCGTCCAGGATCCGCAGGAACTGGGCGAAGCCCCGGCCGCGCTCACCGAGCAGGTTCTCCGCCGGCACCCGGCAGTCGTCGAAGGTCAGCTCGTGGGTGTCCGAGGCGTTCCACCCCACCTTCGAGTAGCCCGGCGCGACGGTGAAGCCCGGCGTCCCGCTCGGGACGATGATGGTGGAGAGCTCCTTCGCGCCGTCCGGCCGGGTGCCGGTGACGGCGGTGACGGTGACCAGCGCGGTGATGTCGGTGCCGGAGTTCGTGATGAACGCCTTCGAGCCGTTGATCACCCACTCGCCGGTCGCCTCGTCCCGCACCGCCCGGGTCTCGGTGCCACCGGCGTCCGAGCCGAAGCCCGGCTCGGTGAGCCCGAAGCCGGCCAGCGCCTCACCGCTGAGCAGCTTCGGCAGCCACCGCGCCTTCTGCTCGGCGGTGCCGAACCGGTAGATCGGCATCGCGCCCAGGGAGACCGCCGCCTCCAGGGTGATCGCCACACTGGAGTCGACCCGGGCGAGTTCCTCCAGGGCCAGACAGAGCGCGAAGTAGTCGCCGCCCATGCCGCCGTACTCCTCGGAGAAGGGCAGGCCGAACAGGCCCATCTTGCCCATCTGCCGGACCACCTCGTACGGGAAGGTGTGCTGCTCGTAGTGCTCGGCGATGACCGGCGCGACCACCTCCCGGGCGAATTCCCGCACGCTCTCGCGCAGCGCCTCGTGTTCCTCGGTGAGCCGGAAGTCCATCGGGTTCCTCCTGTGTGGACGTGCCCGTCGGGCGCTCGTGACGCCGGGACGGTGCCGGTGCTGGCTGGTGCCGGGGTGCGCCGTCAGACGGGGGTGACGCCGTGCCGTCGGCGGGAGAAGTGCCGGTCCTTGGACCGGGCGGCGGTGAACCGGCGGACCAGTTCGGCGCGGAGCTGGTGCGGCTCCACGATGGCGTCGACCACCAGTTCGCTGGCGAGTCGCACGACGTCGATGTCCCGCTCGTACTCCTCGCGCTTCGCGGCGACGAAGGCGGCCCGCTCGGCCTCGTCCTCGATCGCGGCGATCTTGTTGGCGTAGACGGCGTTCACCGCGGCCTCGGCGCCCATCACCGCGATCTTCGCGGTGGGCAGGGCGATGGTGGCGTCCGGCTCGAAGCCCGGCCCGGCCATGGCGTAGAGCCCGGCACCGTACGCCTTGCGGACCACCACACAGATCTTGGGTACGGTCGCCTCGGAGATCGCGGTGATCATCTTTGCGCCGTGCCGGATGATGCCCTGCTTCTCCACCGCGCTGCCGACCATGAAGCCGGGTACGTCGCTCAGGAACAGCAGCGGCACGTTGAACGCGTCGCAGAGCTGCACGAAGCGGGTCGCCTTGTCGGCCGAGTCGACGAAGAGCACGCCGCCCTTGAACATCGAGTTGTTGCCGACCACGCCGACGACCTCGCCGTTCAGCCGGCCGAAGCCGATGGTCAGCTCCCTGGCCCAGAGCGCCTGGATCTCGAAGAAGGAGCCGTCGTCGAGCAGGCCCTTGACGTACCGCCGCATGTCGAACGCCTGGCGTTCGCTCGCCGGCACCAGCGCGGCCAGGTCCGCCTTCGCGGGCGCCTCGGCGGCCTCGGCGGCCGGCGGACGCTGCGTCCAGTTCGCCGGCAGGTAGGACAGGTAGCGCTTGACCACGTCGAGCGCCTCAGCCTCGGACTTGCAGAGGAAGTGCCCCACGCCGGACTCGGCACAGTGCACCTTGGCCCCGCCCATCGCCTCCAGCGTGGTCTTCTCGCCGGTGACCATCTCGACCATCCGGTCGGAGCCGAGATACATGCTGGCGTTGCCGTCCACCATCGCCACCACGTCGCAGAACGCCGGGATGTAGGCACCGCCCGCCGCGCTCGGCCCGAACAGCGCGCAGACCTGCGGGATCGAGCCGGAGGCGCGTACCTGGTTCCAGAAGATCTTGCCCGCGCCACGCCGGCCCGGGAAGAGGTCGACCTGGTCGGTGATCCGGGCGCCGGCCGAGTCGACCAGGTAGACCATCGGCACGCCGGTGTCGTACGCCCGCTCGATGGTCCGGATGATCTTCTCGACGGTCCGCGCGCCCCAACTGCCGGCCTTGACCGTCGAGTCGTTGGCCATCAGGCAGACCTGGCGGCCGTCGATGGTGGCGGTGCCGGTGACCACCCCGTCGGCCGGCAGGCCGTCGGCGAGCGCGTTCGCGTAGAGCCCGTCCTCGACGAACGACCCCTCGTCCACCAGCAGTGCGACCCGTTCCCGGGCGAACAACTTGCCCTTGGCCGCGTTCGCCGCGTGGTACTTCTCCGCGCCACCGGCGCGGACCCGCTTGCGTAGCTGTTCCAGAGCCTCACCGTCGAGCGTCACGCCGCCCCCTCGCCGCCATCCCGACACCGGCACCCCGGCACGGGTCAACCAGCCTGAACGATCGTTAGGCTAACGCATCGGGGGCGGCACCGGCGACCCGCCGGCCACCGGCACGCGGTGAAGCGTCACCGACCGTCGTCACCAGCCGAAGGCGGCTCCGGCGCCCGGTCGGGCCGGTCCAGTTCCGCCACGTGGGTCGGGTCCAGCACCCGGGCGAGGAAGGCCCGGGTCCGTTCGTGCCGGGGAGCACCGAGCACCGCCTGCGGCGGCCCCTGCTCGACGACCACCCCGCCGTCCATGAACACCACCCGGTCGGCGACCTCCCGGGCGAACGCCATCTCGTGGGTCACCACCATCATCGTCATACCGTCCTCGGCCAGCTTCCGCATCACGGTGAGCACGTCACCGACCAGCTCCGGGTCGAGGGCCGAGGTCGGCTCGTCGAAGAGCATCAGCTCCGGATCCATGGACAACGACCGGGCGATCGCCGCCCGCTGCTGCTGTCCACCGGAGAGCTGCGCCGGAAACGCGTCGGCCTTGTCGGTCAGACCGACCCGCGCGAGGTTGCCCCGCGCGATCCGCTCGGCCTCCGCGCGACCGCGCCGCAGCACCCGACGCTGGGCGATGGTGAGGTTGTCCAGCACGGTCAGGTGCGGGAAGAGATTGAACGACTGGAACACCATGCCGATGCCCCGACGGACCCTGTCGATCTCGACGTCCGGGTCGGTCATCTCGACGTCGCCGACCCAGATCCGGCCCGAGGTCGGTTCCTCCAGCAGATTCACGCAGCGGAGCAACGTGGACTTCCCGGAACCGGACGGCCCGATGACACAGACGACCTCACCGTGACCGACCTCGACGTCGATGCCCCGAAGCACCTCCAGCGACCCGAACGACTTGTGCAGATCACTGATTCGTACGGCGGGGCGGACCCGATCATTCGACATCCGGATCACCGGGCTTTCGCGTAACGGAGTTCGAGACGCCGTACGAGCTGGGACAACGGCAACGTGATGATCAGATAGGTGAAGCCGGCAACCAGCAACGGTGTGGCGTTCACCCGATCGTTGAGCGCATCCCGGCCGAATTTCGTGATCTCGATGGTCTGCGCGGTCACGCCGAGCACGTAGGCGAGCGACGAATCCTTGGTGAGCAGGATGAGTTCGTTCGTCAACGGTGGGATGACGATACGGAACGCCTGCGGGATGACGATGGCGCGCATCGCGGTGAAGTGCGACATGCCGAGCGTACGGGCCGCCTCCATCTGCCCCTTCGGAACCGCCTGGATACCGGCGCGAATGGTCTCGGCCATGTACGCCGCCGCCGTCAGTCCGAGACCGATGGCGATCGAGCCGAACACCCCGCCCGGGATCTCCCGCTCGGGGAAGGCGATAGGGATGCCGTACCCGACCAGAAAGAGCACCAGCAGCGCGGGCAGCCCCCGGAACAACTCGATGTAGGCCGTCGCGACCCACCGGTACGGCGCCACCCGGGACAACCGCATCAACGCCAGCAGCGTGCCGAACACGAGACCGAAGGCGAAAGCGCCCAGGGTGTAGAGAATCGTGTTGCGCAACGCGACCGTGATGATCGTCGGGAACATCGACCTGATGATGTCGACCCGGAAGAAGGCGTCGGCGAGCCTGCTCCAGTCCGCGCTGCCGATCACCAGCGCGGCGACCGCCACGAAGGCCAGGTATTGAAGCCAGAGGGACAGTCGCTCGCGCTGACGACGACGCAGTTTCACGGTCGTGGGCCGATCCACTTCTCGTAGACCCGCTCGTAGGTGCCGTCCTGCTTGGCCCGGTCGAGCACCTCGTTGATGGTCTTGAGCAGCTCAGGGTTGTCGTCCTTGCGGACCGAGAAGCCGTACTGCTCACCGGTGTCGAACTCGGCCGCCACCTCGAACCCGCCGGGGTTCTCCTTGATGTACTCGGTCCAGACCGGCAGGTCGTTGATGGCCGCCTCCACCTGCCCGTTGGCGAGGGCCTGCTGCTCGGCGGCCAGGTCCTCGAACTCGACGAGTTCGAGACCCTTCTCCGTCGCGAGGCCCCGCGCGTAGTCGCGACCGGTGGTGGCGGCCTGGACGGCGACCTTCTTGCCCCGCAGGTCGTCCAGTGACTTGTACGGCTTACCGGTCTTGACCAGCATCGCCTGGGTCGCGTCGAAATAGGGCGCGGAGAAGTCCATCACCTTCTGCCGTTCCTCGGTGATCGTCATTCCGGCGGCGGCGACGTCGCACTTTCCGGTGTTCAGGTCCTGGCCGGACTTGATCCCCTCGAAGGGCGTGTCGACGATCCGTTGTTCGACGCCGAGTTCCTGGGCGACCAGGTCGATCATGTCGACGTCGAAGCCGATCACCTCACCGGCGGCGTCCTTGGACTGGAACGGCGGATAGGGCAGGTGCGTGCACACGGTCAGCTTGCCCTTTTCGATGAGCTTGACGCCGCTGGCCTGGACCTCGCTCTTGTCCTCCTTGGCGCATCCCGCTGTCACGACGAGAGCGGCCACCGCCACTACCAGGCAAACCTTCCGGACCGGGCTCTGCACAGTCACGCGGTGTCCCTTCGCTTCGTCCCCGTTGGCCGGAAGCCACGGCCGATGAGAGCGCACGGTACCTGATCCAGATGTCCGCTGACAGACGTCCGGCGATCGGTTTTCCGTCCCCCGGGACGCACCGGACGGAAGGCACATGTCATCGCCATCGGACAATTTCCCCGAAGCCGCTCACCTGCCCTTCCGGCACCTGCCAAGACGCACACCCGTCAATGCGTTGACAGGCGCGCGAGACCGCCGTTAGGGTCCGACCCGGGTCAATGTAGACCTACCACTCGCGCCGTCGGCCGGCACCGCCGGTCGCGCGGAAGCACACCTCGGGGGAGGTGCCCTCGATGGCATCCTCAGCTGCGCATTGACGATTCTCGGAATGGAGCGCGTCCACCGCGATCCCGCTGAGGTCGGCGCTCTCCTCACAGGACCCACCCGGCCACGTCCGCTCCACCGGACCGTGGTCGACCTCGTCGACGACGCCGTACGGCGTCACCCGGACGCCGTCGCGGTCGTCCATCCCACCGGCGCGCTGACCTACCGGGACGTCGACCGGCTGGCCGACGTGGTCGCCGCCGACCTGCTCGCGCACGGCGCACGGCGGGGAGACTTCGTCGCCCTGCTGCTCGACGATCGCGTCGAGCAACTCGTCGCGATGCTCGGCACCATGCGGTCGGGTGCCGCCTTCGTGCCGTTCGACCGGGCCTGGCCGGCCCAGCGGCAGCAGCGGATGCTGCACGACCTCGCCCCCCGGGCGGTCGTCGGCACGCCACCGCCCGCCACCGATCGGCCGGTGATCGGCGTCCGGGCCGGCCCGGACGCGGTCGCCGCACCCGTCGTCGCGGCCCGGACCCGACCCGACGACCCGATCTACGCGTTCTTCACCAGCGGCTCCACCGGACTGCCCAAGTGCGCGGTCAACCTGCACCGGGGCCTGGTGAACCGCTTCCTGTCGATGACCGAGCGGTTCGCCGCCGACGGCGCGGTGGTGCTCCAGAACTCCGCGCACACCTTCGACTCGTCGATCTGGCAACTGCTGTGGCCGCTGACCCGTGGCGCCACCGTCGTCATCCCGGACCGCACCGGCATCCTCGACTTCGACGCCACCTTGACGCAGATCCACCGGCACCGGGTCACCATGACCGACTTCGTGCCGAGCATCTTCGACCTGCTCGTCGAGCGCCTGCGGAGCCGGCCGCAGGACCGGCACCTGCTGGCGTCGATGCGGCAGGTCTTCATCGGTGGCGAGGCCGCCAAACCACCGGCCGTGCAGGCGTTCCGGCGGATGTTCCCGGACGTGCGGGTGACCAACACCTACGGGCCCACCGAAGCCTCGATCGGCTCGGTCTTCCACGCCGTCGGCGACGACGACCGCCAGGTCATCCCGCTCGGCCTGCCGCTGCCCAACACGTCCGTGCTGCTCCTGGACGAACACGGCGCGCCCACACCGCGCGGCGAGGTCGGCCAGATCCACCTCGCAGGCGTGTGTCTCGGCGCGGGCTACCACGGCGACACCGACCGCACCCGCCAGGTCTTCGTGCCGAACCGCTACGCCGGCGTTCCCGGTGACCTGCTCTACCGCACCGGCGACTTCGGCTGGGTGCGCGACGACGGCCTGCTGATGTTCATCGGCCGACGCGACGCCCAGGTCCAGATCGCCGGGGTACGCGTCGACCTCGGCGAGATCGAGTGCACCCTCGTCACGGCACCCGGCCTGCGTCAGGTGACGGTGCTCGTGGACGAGACCGGTGCCACCCCGGCGCTGGTCTGCTTCTACTCGGCCGACGGCGAGGTGGGCGAGGAGACGCTGCGCGAGTACGCCCGCGCCGGTCTCCCCGGTGAGCTGGTGCCGGGCCGCTTCGTCCGCCTCGACAGCCTGCCGCTGCTCGCCAACGGCAAGGTGGACCAGCAGCGTCTGCGGGGGCACCTCACCGACGTTCAGCCGGGCACCGACGGGCCCGGTCCGGCGTACCCGCCGGGGAGCGTGGAGGCGCGGATCGCCCAGATCTGGTCGCGGGTGCTCGGCTTCGGCGCGTACGACGAGGACTTCTACTGCCTCGGCGGGACCTCGCTCGGCGCCGCCCGACTCGCGGTCGACCTGGAACGGACGTTCGGGGTGTGGCTCGCCGCCCGCGACCTGGTCCGGGCCTCCACCATCCCGGCCCAGGCGGACCTGGTCCGCGGCGGCCGGTCCCTGCCGACGTCCACCACCGTGGCACCCGAGTTGACCCGGGACGCGAGGCTCGGTGACCTGGGCACCGCACCGCCACGACCGGCCGAGGACCCTGGCACGGTCCTCCTGCTCGGGGCGACCGGTTTCGTCGGCGCACAGGTGCTCGCGGCGCTGCTGGCCCATGGCGACCGGCCGGTGGTCTGCCTGGTGAGGGCCGCCGACGACGGGGCCGCCTCGCGTCGGGTGGCCGACGTGCTGGCCGCGACCGGTGGCGGGTCGGCAGCGGCACGCCGGTGGACGGCGCTCGCCGGTGACCTGGCCCGACCGCAGCTCGGTCTCTCCGGTGACGACTGGCGGCGGCTGAGTCGGGAGGTCGGCACGATCGTGGACGCGGCGGGCCGGGTGGACACCCTCCGCGACTACCTCGACCTGCGCGACACCAACGTGCACGGGCTGCGGACGCTCGTCGACCTCGCCGGCACGCAGGTCCGCAAACGCCTGGTCACGCTCTCCACCACCACGGTCCGGAGCACACCCGGAACGCCGTTGGCCGAGGCGTTCCTCGCGCTCACGTCGGCACCGCCGGTCGACGGCTACAGCCAGTCCAAGTGGGTCGCCGAGCAACTCGTCCGGGGTGCCGCCGCGCAGGGCGTACCCGCCGCCGTCGTCCGGCTCGGCGAGGTGGCGGCACACTCCCGTACCGGCCACGCCAACCCGCGCTCGACGGTGACCATGATCCTGCGGCTCTGCCTGCGGCTCGGCGTACGCCCGTCGACCCGGCTGCGGGTGGACTGGACGCCGGTCGACGTGGTCGCCCGGATGGTGGCCGCGCTCGCCGACCCGCACCGCCGCACACCCGCCGAGGGTGTGCTGAACGTGGTGGCACCCGCCTCCGTGGCCGTGGCCGACCTGTTGGCCCGGCTACGCGTCGAGGACCGACCACTGCCGGAGATCAGCTACGACGAGTTCCTCGACCGGGCTGCCGACGCGGTCGGCGACGACGAGGTGGCGCGCTGCCTCGCCGTGCTGCGTCCCCGCACCGCCGCGGAGGCCGAGCCACTGGCCGAGGTGGTCCACGACGCTCTGGTCGGCACCGAGACTCCCCGAGCCACCCGGCTGGCCCGGGGACTCGGCCTCGACTGGGGCACCAGCCGGGACAGGGAGATCGACGTGATGATCGACCGTCTCAACCGGACGTACCACGCAGCGGTGGGCCGTCCTCATCTGTCCAGCGGGACAGCTCAGTGAACCGCGACCAACGGGTCCAGGAGACGCCATGAAGGTCAATCTCTACTACGCTCCCTACCCCTCGCAGATCTTCCAGGGCGAGAGCGAGCCGATCAACACCGAGCGACCGTACAACCCGAAGAGCGCACTGACCACGATCGCCGCCGGGCTGCGGGCGTACGCACCGCACTTCGGCTACTCCTGCGACATCGAGATCATCGATCTCCAGCTCGGCGGGCAGCGGGTGAAGTACAAGTCGCTGCCGTACGGCCCCCGGGTCATGGACTGCTACCGGTACGGCACCCCGTTCGAGGAGGCCGACGAGAAGATCCGCGCGGCGGACGTGCACGGCATCACCTGCAACTTCACCAACAGCGCGCAGATCGTGGCCGACCTGGCGTTGCACATCAAGCGGATCAACCCCACGGCGATCGTGGTGGTGGGCGGGGTCGACTGCACCGCCCGTCCGCAGTACTACCTGGCCCGGGGCGCCGACGCGGTGGTGCGCGGGGAGGGCGAGCTGACCTTCGCGCGGCTGGTGGACGCCGTCTACCGCAAGCAGGACCTGAACACGGTGCCGAACATCTCGCTGCCGGGCCGGCTGATCCCCCACAAGGTCGACACCTCCGAGACCGTGCCGATGGACTCGATCGAGCCGATGGCGCTGGACCTCATCCCCGACCTGTCCGTCTACGACGACACCGCCGAGGGTCCGCCGCCTGCCGGTGTGCAGGGCAACTTCATCTGTTGGGAGACCTCCCGGGGATGCGCGTGGCGGTGCTCGTTCTGCACCGCACCGTCGCGGGGCGGCTACCGCTACATGAGCCTGCCGATGATGGAGAAGCACCTCCGGGTCTTCCAGGAGTACGGCATCAAGACGATCGTCTGGCAGGAGGACAATCCGCTCTCCCGGATCCAGCAGAACGGCGCCGGCCGCTACCTGTACGACTCCGGGCGCGAGGACGTCCTCGCCATGTTCCGGATGTTCCGCGAGTACGGCTTCGCCTGGGAGTTCGCCAACGGCATCGAGTTCGGCAAGTTCATGCAGAACGGCAGCTTCGACCACGAACTCGCCGACGCGCTGCTGGGCAGCGAGACCGTCGACGGCCGGTGGGTGGGCTGCTACCGGGTGCAGATCCCGCTGGACAACATGAACGTCAAGAAGCGCCGGTTCCCCAAGCTGCTCGGCTTCGACGAGCAGGTGAACGTCCTGGCCACCATGCTCACCGACCACGGGGTCGGCCACCAGACGTACGACCTGTTCATCGGCTACCCGGAGCACGACCGCGAGGGCATCGACATCTTCACCGACTACTGCATGCGGCTGAAGGAGGAGCTGACCTCGGTCGGCAAGGGCAAGTACAAGCCCTACTTCAACGTGTTCAACCTTTCGCTGCTGCCGGGCGCCCGCGACTGGGTGACGCTGCGCTCGCTGCTCCAGTTCGACATCGACGAGAACCCCGAGGTGATCGGGATCTTCCTGTCGGCCATCAACACCGACCACTTCACCTACTGGGACATCTATCAGAAGCGTCTCGAAATGACGAACATGCTCAACGACCGCGAGATGCACCGTCTCTACGACGGCATCTACGCGGGTTGACGGGAGGTCCGACCATGCGCGTCACCCTCTTCTACGCCCCGTACCCGGGGCAGTCGTTCCGGGACGAGGGCACCACGATCAGCCCGGTGCGGGTACGCAACCCCAAGAGCGCTCTCGTCACGTTGGCCGCCGGAGCGAGGGCGTACCTGCGGGAGTGGGGTGTCGACGCGGAGTTCCGGATCGTCGACACCCAGGTCGACGCCGGTGAGCCCGAGCACTACGCCTCGTTCGCGTACGGGCCCCGCACCGTCGACTGCATCCGCTACGGCGGCGCCTTCGAGAACTACGCGGACGAGGCGCGGGCCGCCGACGTCATCGGCATCTCGAACAACTTCACCAACTCGGCCCGGGTGGTGACCGACTTCGCCAAGTTCCTCAAGAAGGCCAACCCGGACGCGCTGATCGTGGGCGGCGGGATGGACGTCACCGCCCGGCCCGAGTGGTACCTCGCCAACGGCTTCGACGTGGTGATCCAGCTCGAAGGCGAGCAGACCTTCGCCCGGGTGGTCCAGGCCCGGGCCACCGGCAGACCGATCGAGGAGTCGGTGCTCAGTCGCCGGATCGGCGACGGCATCGTCATCATGGGCGGTCCCCAGCTCAACCTGGCCGAGTTGCCGCCGATGGCACTCGACCTGATCGACGACCTGTCCATCTATGACGACACCGGCGAGGGTCAGCCGCCGAAGACCGTACGGGCACCGTTCACCTGCTTCGAGACCTCGCGCGGTTGTTACCGGACCTGCTCGTTCTGCGCTACCCCGATGCGGGGGCACTACCGCTACATGAAGCCGGACGTGGTGCGCCGGCACTTCGACTACTTCCGGTCGGTCGGCATCTCGAACATCCTCTTCCAGGAGGACAACACGCTCTCCCGGATCCAGCGGTCCGGCCGGGGCACGCTGCTGCACGACTCCGGTCGCGAGGACACCCTGGAGATCTTCCGGATCGCCCGGGAGTACGAGTTCTCCTGGGAGTTCGCCAACGGGCTCGAATTCGGCAAGTTCCTGGACCTCGGTGAGGTGGACCGGGAACTGATGGAGACGTTGTTCTGGAACGACACCAGCGGTGACCGGTGGGTCGGTTGCTATCGGGTCCAGATCCCGTTGGAATACCTCGGGGACGAGCCCACCCAGAAGTTCCGTAAGCTGCGTCCGTTCCAGGAGCAGATGCGGATCATCACGTCCATGCTGGACCTGGGCGTCCGATATCTGACGTTCAACATGCTGATCGGGCACGACGACGATGACCAATCGATGATCGACATGTACCTGGACCGGTGCCTCGAACTCAAGGATCGGCTGGTCGAGGCCAGTCCCGAGGCGACCAACTACTTCAACGTGTTCAACCGGACACTGCTGCCCGGCACTGCGGACTTCCGCAAGAAGGCGGACCGGCTCGCCTTCGACATCGAGCAGACTCCGGAGGTGATCAGCGTCTACCTCTCGCCGATGCCGTCCAAGCACCTGTCGTACTACGAGTTGTTCGAGCAGCGTCTCCGGCTCACCGAGGCGCTGAACGGGTCACTGATCGACCAGTACGACGGGATCTACCGGCCGGGGTCCGGTGCCGACGAGGCCCCGGTGGCCAGGTTGGACGCCCGTGTCGCTGGTTGACGCCGTCGGGCGGTACGTCGAACTCTGGCGTACCCCCGGCGTACCCCGGGTGATGCTGCCCGCGATGCTCGCCCGACTGCCGGTGGCGATCGAGCCACTCGCGATCTTCCTGCACGTCAGTGAGAAGACCGGGTCCTACTCGGCCGGTGCGACCGCGCTCGCCCTCTTCAGCGGCGGCCTGGCGGTCGCCTGGCCGGTGCACGGTCGACTGATCGACCGCCACGGGTTGCGCCGGGTGCTACCGGTGCTGGCGCTGCTGCACGCGGTGGCGCTGGTCGGGTTCGTCGCCGCGAACCAGGGGCCCGGTTGGCTGTTGATCTCGTCCGTGGTGCCGGTGGCGCTCAGCATGGCGCCGGTCGGTTCGACCGTCCGGGCGGCTTGGGCGCTGATCCTGCCGCCCGGACCGAAGCTGAACACCGCCAACGCCCTGGAAGCGGTGCTGATCGAGGTGTTCTTCGTGATCGGGCCGGCGGCGACCGGCCTGTTCACGGGCGTCTTCAGCGCGCTGGCCACCACCCTGCTGGCCGGCGGCATGCTGGTGGTCGGCTCGCTGCTCTACGGCAGCGCCCCGGCCGTCGCCACCATGCGCAAGCCGGACGGGTCGGCGGAGGCCGACGCGACCGGTGACGGTCCGGCGCGTACCCGTCGCCCCTGGCGAGTTCCCGGCGTGGTGGCGATCCTGGTCGCCGCCGGTGCCGCCGCCGCCGCCTTCGCCGTCCTGGAGGTCGCGGTGCCGGCCACCGTCTCGGCACATGGCAGCACGGCCGCGACCGGGGTGGCGCTGCTGTCCCTGCCCCCGGCCGCGAGCGTCCTCGGCGGGCTGGTCTGGGGCGCGCGACAGCACACCCGCCGGGCGGTACACCGCTACCTGGTGCTGCTGGCGGTGGCGCTGGCCTGCATGATCCCGCTGGTCTTCGCCACCTCGATCCCGGTGCTCGCGGTCTGCCTGTTCCTCGCCGGCCTCCCGTTGGCGGCGCTCAGCGCCGAGGAGTTCGGGCTGCTCGGCCGGATGGTGCCCAAGACGGTGATCAACGAGTCGTTCGCTCTGGCCGCGACGATGATGGCGGTCGGCAGTGCGGCGGGCACCCTTCTGGCCGGCGCGGTCCTGGGGTGGTTCGGCCCCGCCGAGGCACGTCTGCTGTCCCCGGCGGCCGCGCTCGTCGCGCTCGCGGCCGTCTTGTGGGTGCGGGATACGCTGAGTCGCGTCGATGCCCCGGCCAGCGTCGGCAGCGCATCGTGACCGGCTGAGCCACCGTTCGCCGGGCACCACCGGGCCGGGATCCGCAGCAGCAGCGAGGGGGGACGCGTGTCCGGTTTCGGGGGGAGCGACTACTACGGCGTCCGCAGGTGGGAGATGTCCACCGAGGACGCGCTCGACCGGGCCTGGGTCGGATTCGACGACGTCGACCTGGTGGTCGTCACCGATCCGGCCCGGGACCGGTGGGCGGATCTGACGGCGTCCGGTTTCCGACTCAAGCCACGCTGGGTGACCTGGGGACGGCGTACGCCGGAGCGGACGGCGGACTTCCTGGCCGCCCTGCCGAAGGCGGAACGGCAGAACGTCCGCCACGCGCTGCGGTACGTCGAGTCGGCGGGGCTCGACGTCGAGGTGCACGACCGGATCGGCCCGGACCTGTTCGGCGAGTTCCTCGCCGTCTACGACGCGCAGATCGCCACCATGCCGTACGGCCTGCCGGCGGCGCACGCGGTCACCGCGACCGAGGCCGGACTCGCCGACTTCGTGCTGGTCACCGCCAGATCCGCCGGTGAGCTGGTCGGCGCGGTGATGTGCCGGGTCACGCCCGAGGCCCTGCGGGTGGCCTTCTCGGCCGCCCGGCCACAGGCGCGACGCGGGATGATCAGCCGCGCGCTCTACGTGGCCGCGTTCGAGGAGAGCGCCCGGCGTGGCCTCCCCTGGATCTCGCTCGGCACCGACCCGACCCTGTACGGCCACATCGCCCAGGCGGGGCTCCTCAGCTTCAAGAGCCGCCTCGGCTTCGTCCCGGTCCCGCTGCACCACCTCGACCCGGACGACGACGGGTGCGACGAGGCCGAGCTGGTGCTGCGTACCGACCGGTTCGCCGACCCGGTGCTGAGCCTCTGCTACGCCCGACCGCCCGAGCGGGCCGCCACCTGGGCGGACCCGCTGCCGATGCGGCTGGACGTGCTGAGCCCCGCCGTCGGGCTGGACCTGCGGCCCTACCGGGCGTCGTTCGTGACCGAGGTGGTCGCGGCGTCACCGCAGAGCCGCCCCGGCCGTCGCCTCGACCCGGTCGCCGCCGACACCGACGAGACCATCGTGATCGTCGACCCGTTCTCCACCGGTGCGCTCCTGGCACCCGCGTTCGCCCGGCACGGTCGGCGCTGCGTCGCCGTCCTCACCGGCACCATCAACGAGCGGTACGCCGCCGGGCTGCGCCGGGAGGAGTTCGTCGACGTGCTGACCGCCGCCGGCGACGGTACGGCGGCGGTCCGACAGCTCGCCGACCAGCTCGCACCGCTGCGCCCGGCTCACGTGATCCCCGGTTGCGAGTGGGGCGTCGACCTGGCCGACGACCTCGCCGCCGAGCTGGGGTTGCCGGGCAACTCCCGCGCCGACGACCGGCCCCGGCGGCAGAAGCCCGGTCT
>NZ_SISL01000120.1:0-14304 GCF_004307965.1 Verrucosispora sp. SN26_14.1
GCGCTAGTCTCGTGGGCTCGGAGCTGTGTATAAGAGACATGCTCGCCGCCGCCGGGCACGACGCCGTCCCGGCCGACCCGGTCTATCCGACCGCCCTCGGCCTACAGGGCATCGCGACCTGGTTCGCCGCCGCCGCCGCTGACGTGCGGGCCGCCGGGATCGACCGGCGCGACCTGCAACCGCGCAGCCGTCGGCACGTCACGTTCGGGGACTGGGCGTGGCGGCGCGGGTACGTCCGGGAGGCCGACCGGACGGCCTGGCGTGAGCGCTCCATCGGCTTCTTCGCCGACCACTCGGTCGACCTGCTGCTCACCCCGGCGCTGGCCAGCGCCCCGCCCCCGGCCACGAGCTGGTCGGCCCGGTCCTGGCGGGCCAACATGCTGGTGAACATCAGGTACGCCCCGTACGCGGCACCGTGGAACATCGCCGGCCTGCCCGCCCTGGTGGTTCCCGTGGGCCGTCGCCCGGACGGGTTGCCGCTGGCCGTGCAACTGGTCGGGCCACCCGGGTCGGAACTGCTGCTGCTCGGCGTCGCCGGACAGTTCGAGATGGCGGCACCGTGGACTCGGCACGCTCCCGGTTACCCGCGCGTCGGAACGGGGTCACCGGCCAGCGCGTGATCGTGCGTACCGACGCGGGTGGCTCGGCCGACGAGAGCGGGCCGGTCGACGTGGCCCGCGTCGTCGGGTGTCCGCCGGCCGCCGCCGTACCGGACGTGCCGCGCTCGGCGTCCACGCCGGTCCGGGCCCCGGGGAACGCCGGTGGGGCGGGTGGCACGATCGGGGCATGACGGAACTGGTCAGCCTGGACGACGTGCGGGCGGCGCGGGAACTGCTCGCCGAGGTCACCCGCACCACCCCGCTGGAACCCTTCCGCCCGCTGAGCGCGGCGCTCGGCGGGCCGGTCTGGCTCAAGTGCGAGAACTTCCAGCGCGCGGGGTCGTACAAGGTGCGTGGCGCGTACGTGCGGATCTCCCGGCTGTCGGCGGCGGAGCGGGAGCGGGGGGTGGTGGCGGCCAGCGCCGGCAACCACGCGCAGGGGGTGGCTCTCGCCGCCGGCCTGGTCGGCGCGCACTCCACCGTCTTCATGCCGGTCAACGCGCCGCTGCCGAAGGTGGTGGCCACCAAGGGGTACGGCGCCCGGGTGGAGCTGGTCGGTGCCACGGTGGACGAATCCCTGGTGGCCGCGCAGACGTACGCGGAGCGCACCGGCGCGGTGCTGATCCACCCGTTCGACCATCGGGACGTGATCGCCGGTCAGGGCACCGTGGCACTGGAGATCCTGGAGCAGTGTCCCGAGGTCAGGACGATCGTCACCGGGGTGGGCGGCGGCGGGCTGGTCTCCGGGATGGCGGTGGCCGCCAAGGCGCTCCGGCCCGACGTGCGGGTGATCGGGGTGCAGGCGGCGGGCGCGGCGGCCTTCCCGCCGTCACTGGTGGCCGGCGAGCCGGTACGCCTGCCCGACTTCTCCACCATCGCCGACGGCATCGCGGTCGGTCGGCCCGGTGACGTCACCTTCACCCACGTCCGCAAACTCGTCGACGAGATCGTCACGGTCACCGAGGAGGACATCTCCCGGGCGCTGCTGATGCTGTTGGAGCGCGGCAAGCAGGTGGTGGAGCCGGCCGGCGCGGTGGGGGTGGCCGCGTTGCTGGCCGGTGCGGTCGAGGTGGAGCCGCCGGTGGTGGCGGTCCTCTCCGGGGGCAACATCGATCCGCTGCTGATGCTGCGGGTGATCGAGCACGGGCTGGCGGCGGCCGGACGATACCTGCGGGTGACGGTGCGCTGCTCCGACCGGCCAGGGCAGCTCGCCTCGCTGCTGCGGCAGATCGCCGAACACCGGGCCAACGTGGTGGACGTGGAGCACCAGCGGGCCCACCCGCACCTGCGCCTCGGTGAGGTCGAGGTGGCGCTGTCGGTGGAGACCCGGGGTGTGGAGCACTCGGACACACTGATCAGTGCGTTGCGGGCCAGCGGCTACCAGGTCTCGATCGCGCCAGAGGCGTGACACCGCCAGGTGTCACGCCTCTGGGTTGGTGGAACGGCCGACCTCTGTCGGTCGGCGGGTGGCTCAGCCGGAGAAGGGCTCGAAGCTGACCACGGTCACCTTGATGTCCGCGCCGCTGGGCGCGGTGTAGGTGCAGGCCTGACCCGCCTTGCCGCCCAGGATCGCCTGGCCGAGGGCCGACTCGGGGCTGTAGACGGTGAGATCGGTGGTCGAGGAGATCTCACGGGACCCGAGCAGGAAGGTCTCTGTGTCGTCGGCGTCGTCGTCGAAGTAGATCGTCACGACCATCCCGGGAGCCACGGCGTCGACGGTCGGTGCCTCACCGACCTGGGCCGTGCGGAGCAGCTCCTTCAGGTAGAGGATGCGCCCCTCGGCCTTGCCCTGCTCCTCACGGGCGGCGTGGTAGCCGCCGTTCTCGCGTAGGTCACCTTCCTCGCGCCGCGCGTTGATCTCGGCGGCGATGACCGGCCGGTTGGCGATCAACTCGTCGAGCTCGGCCTTCAGGCGGTCGTAGGCGTCCTGGGACAGCCAGGTGGCGGGCGCCTCGTTGCCATTGGACACAGGCGGTCCTCCTCGGTTGTGCGGGCTGGCTGACAGGTGAACCTCCAAGTTACCAGTGCCCTACGACAAGGAGTGTCGGTGATCACGCTGGTGCGGCCGGCGACCCCGGGTCGCCCGGTGACCTTCCCGCCGCAGGCCGGGTGCGTACGGCCTGCCGTCGGACCGGGTCCGGCCCGTCGTCAGGAGCGGGTCCGGGCCGCCGTTCCGGGTGGGTCCGGTGCCGCTTCCGGTGGGCTCAGGCCGCCGGGCGGCAGCGGACGACCTCGCCGATGAAGGGGCGGGCACTGGTGGCGAGGGAGTGCCGGACGGTGACGCTGCGCTGCCCGTCGGCGGCGGTCACCGGGACCTCCTCGCGGGCCACCTCCGCCCCGGCGTGGTCCCGGGCCCGCAGGGCACAGACCGCCGAGCCGCCCGCCGGCAGGTTCACCCGGAAGTTGACCACCACCTGCTGGTCGGTGATCTCGCCGTAGGTGATCACCTGGGCGTCGTAGGCCGGGTCGCCGTACTGCCGGTAGAGCCGGAACGAGACGGCGGTGAGCGCCACCAGCACGGTGACCACCAGCAGCGTGGTCAGCAGCCGCCGACGTCGGCCGGGCGTACGACGGCGGCCGTACCGGCCGGGCGGGAACACCGGCGCGGTCGATGCAGATGTGGCGTGCGTCTCGGTCACCGGCGGGTATCTCCTGGCGTCGTTGTCGGGCCCATCGGCAAGAATGGCAGAGCGCCGTCGTTCCTGTCCGACTGGGCATTGCTGCAACTGGCACTGCTTGTCCATGGGGCACTGCCTCCGACCGAGGCACTGCTTCTCGACCGGGCACTGCTGGTTCCTGGGGTCAAATATGACAGGCCGGCACGGGCCGGGACCGCGACGGGGGAGGATTCCGGCAGGTCAACGGTGTGGCCGGTGGCCCACCGGTGGGCAGAGACGAGGAGCGCCGACCGTGGCAGAACAACTCCGGCTCATGGCCGTGCACGCGCACCCAGACGACGAGTCGAGCAAGGGCGCCGCGACCACGGCCAAGTACGTCGCCGAGGGGGTGGACGTGCTCGTCGTGACCTGCACCGGCGGCGAGCGGGGCAGCGTGCTCAACCCCAAGTTGGACCGGCCCGAGGTGTGGGCCAACATCGCCGACATCCGTCGGGCGGAGATGGACGCGGCCCGCGCCATCCTCGGCGTCGAACAGGCCTGGCTGGGCTTCGTCGACTCGGGCCTGCCCGAGGGTGACCCGTTGCCGCCGTTGCCCGAGGGCTGCTTCGCCCTCCAGGACGTCGAGGTGGCCGCCGGTCCGCTGGTACGCCTGATGCGGCAGTTCCGTCCGCACGTGGTCACCACGTACGACGAGGAGGGCGGTTACCCGCACCCGGACCACATCATGTGCCACCGGATCAGCGTGGCGGCCTTCGAGGCGGCCGGTGACCCGGAGCGCTACCCCGAGCTGGGCGAGCCGTGGCAGCCGCTCAAGCTCTACTACGACATCGGGTTCTCCAAGGGCAAGATCCTCGCCCTGCACGAGGCGATCCTGGCCACCGGCGTCGCCGAGTCGCCGTACGCGGAGTGGATCAACCGTTGGGAGGACCGGCCGGACAAGGGCCCCCGGATCACCACCCGGGTGGAGTGCGCCGAGTACTTTCCGGTCCGCGACGACGCGCTGCGCGCCCACGCCACCCAGGTCGACCCGGACGGCTTCTGGTTCCAGGTGCCGATGGACCTGCAACGGCGGGCCTGGCCGACGGAGGACTTCCAACTCGTACGCTCGCTGGTCGACTCCCCGCTGCCCGAGTCGGACCTGTTCGCGGGCATCCGGGAGACGGCCCATGCCCGCTGATCCGGCGGCGGGCTACGCTGGTCGGACATCGCACTCCGGAGGAATCCCATGTTGACCGCTGCTCAGGTGCTCGCCCAGAACAATTTCGGGGACACCCGCACGGGGGGCCTCGCCGGTCCGATGGGCCTGTTCCTCATCCTCGTCCTGGGCACCGCCACCGTGCTGCTGATCCGCAACATGAACGCCCGGCTGCGCCGGTTGCCCGACCATTTCCCCGGTCAGGAGCCCGCCGCCGAGTCGGGCACCACGCAGCGAACGGTCGGTGATCCGACAGATGAGAACGTGATGCTGGATTCATCCGGTGACGCTCCCAACCGGCGCCAGCAGCGTCGCGACGGCTGATCGGGGCATGATTCACGCTTAACCGGATGGTCGCCCCCTGTTGCGACCATCCGGTTTGGCTTAGCCTTCCGCCGGGAGGACCAGACGTCCTCATGCCGTGCGCGGGAGGGGGCGCCGATGACCATCGCAGTCGTTGACACCCTCCGTGCGCCCTGTTCCCGCCCGACGGGAGTGGGTCGGTGACCTCCGGCAGGGCCGGTCATCCGATCGATCGGCCCGAGGGCCGTCGCACCCCGCTCAGGGTGCACCTGCTGACGGCCGCGGTCGTCCTCACCGCCGTGGTGGCCGCCGTGGTGGGGCTGCGCGTGCCGGTCGGGCTGCCGGCCGACGACCCGTTCGGGCCGTACGGCGGGCTGACCCGTTTCGGTATCGCGGTCGCACTCTTCGCACTGTCGCAGTTGGCCCGGCTACGGTTCCGGGCCGCCGCCGGGGTGGTCTCGCTCACCTGGGCCGAGGCCGCACTGATCGTCTGCCTCTATCTGGTGCCGCCCGGATGGCTGCCGGGCGCGGCCCTGATCGGCATGCTGCTGGCCTGGACGATCCTGTCCGTGGTGGACGAGGGCAGGTCCACCTGGGACGTCGTGCGCATCGCCGCGTCGCAGACCGCCGCCGTCGCCCTCGCCGTGTCGGTCACCACCTCGCTGGCCGAGCCGCTGCTGGCCGCCCCGACCCCGGCCCTCGCCCTCGTCCTCGCCGCCGGCGCCCTCACGTACCTGCTGGCCGGTGCCGGGCTGGGCGGCGTGACGCTGGCGCTGCGGCACGACATGTCGATCGGGCGCCCGCTGCTGGCCGCGTTGCGGGGCAAGCTGCTGATGTTCGTCGGCAACGTGGTGGCCGCTCTGCTCGTGGTGGCCCTGATCGAGTTCGATCCACGGTGGCTGGTGCTGCTGCCCGCGCCGCTGTGGCTGCTCCACCAGACCTATCGGCAACGGCTGCGCGACGAGCGCGAACGGCGTACGTGGCGGTCGTTGGCGGAGGCGACGGCGGCGCTCAACCAGCTCGACGAGCGCGGCGTGGCGACCGCCGGGGTGACCGGTGCGCTCACCGTGTTCGAGGCGGAACTCGTGGACGTGGAGGTGGTCCGGGGCGACGGCCGCTGGCGCCGCTACCGGGGCGATCCCAGCGGTCAGGTAATCGACCGGGAGATCGCGCCCCCCGGCGACGACGAGCCCGGTCCGGACGAACTGCTCCGAGAGCTGTCGGTCGGCGAGCACCGGGTCGGTCGACTACGGGTCCGGCTGCCCCGGACGGCTCCGGCCTCCGGCCGGGAACGGTACGCGCTGGTCACCTTCGCCGAGGCGCTGTCCGCCGCCCTGCATGACGCGGCCACCCACCGTGAGCTGCGGGTGGTCACCGCGCGTTCCTCGTACGAGGCGGTGCACGATCCGCTGACCGGGCTGGCCAACCGCACGGCCATGCTGGGCCAGGGCGACCATGCGCTGCGGAAACTCGGGCACGACCACCCGGTGGCACTGCTGTTGCTCGACATCGACCAGTTCAAGGAGGTCAACGACACGCTCGGGCACGCCGCCGGCGACCAGCTCCTGCGGTTGACCGCCAACCGGCTGGGCACCCTGACCCGCAGCGGCGACCTGCTCGCCCGGCTCGGCGGCGACGAGTTCGCGTTGCTGCTGACCTCGGTTCCGGTGCTCGGCGACCGCACCGCCCCGATGGCGTACGCGTTGCGCCAGGCCCGGGAGATCACCGAGCGGCTGGCCGCGCCGACCGAGGTGGCCGGGGTACGGATGTCGGTCGAGGTGTCCGTGGGCGTGGTGGTGGCGTCGGCCGGCGCCGCCGACCTGACCGAGCTGATGCGCCGGGCCGACATCGCGATGTACCAGGCCAAGGCCGGTGGCGGCAGCGTGGCGGCGTATGACAGCTCCCGGGACGGGGCCAGCACCGACCAGCTCGCCCTGCTCGCCGAGCTGCGTGAGGCGTTGCTGACCGACGATCAGCTCGTGCTGGTGTTGCAGCCTGCCGTGGACCTGGCCACCGGCGCACCGACCGGGGTGGAGGCACTGATCCGCTGGCGGCACCCGCGCCGGGGCTGGCTGGGTCCGGCCGACTTCATCCGGCCGGTGGAGAACAGCGAGCAGTTGGGCACCTTCACCCGGTACGTGCTGGACAAGGCGCTCGGGGTGGCGGCCGGCTGGGCCCGGGAGGGCCTGGACATCCCGATCTCGGTCAACCTCTCCGCCCGCAGCCTGCTCGACCACCGCCTGCCGGCGGAGATCGCCGACGCGCTACGCCGGCACCAGGTCCCGGCCGACCGGCTGGTGCTGGAGATCACCGAGACCGTGGTGATGAGCGAGCTGGAGATCATCGACCAGGTGCTCACCACGCTGCGGTCGATGGGCGTGCAACTGGCCGTGGACGACTTCGGCACCGGCTTCTCCTCGCTGGCCTTCCTCACCCGGATCCCGGTCGACGAGTTGAAGGTGGACCGCTCGTTCGTGCTCCGGATGGCGGATTCGCCGGAGGCGGCGGCGATCGTCCGCAGCACCGTCGGGCTCGCCCACGAGCTGGGGCTACGGGTGGTGGCCGAGGGCGTGGAGACCGCCGCCCAGCGGTCGGCCCTGGCAGAGTTGGGCTGCACCGCCGCCCAGGGCTACCACTTCTTCAAGCCGATGCCCGCCGACAAGATCGGTGCGGTCCTCGGCTCCCTGTCCCGACAGAGCCCCACCAACGTCCTGCCGCTGCGCGCCGACGGCGCCTCCTGACCCCGACCCGGCCGCCCGGCTGGATATGGTCGTCGGGTGAACCGACTCGCGGATGCCACCAGCCCGTACCTCCTCCAGCACGCGGACAACCCGGTCGACTGGTGGCCCTGGTGCGAGGAGGCGTTCACCGAGGCGAAGCGACGTGACGTGCCGGTGCTCATCTCGGTCGGTTACTCCGCCTGTCACTGGTGTCACGTCATGGCGCACGAGTCGTTCGAGGACGCGGGCGTCGGCACGCTGCTGAACGAGGGTTTCGTGTCGATCAAGGTGGACCGCGAGGAGCGGCCCGACGTCGACGCCGTCTACATGACCGCCACCCAGGCGATGACCGGCCAGGGTGGCTGGCCGATGACGGTCTTCGCCACCCCGGACGGCACCCCGTTCTTCTGCGGGACGTACTTCCCCCGCGCGAACTTCGTCCGGCTGCTGGAGTCGATCGGCACCGCCTGGCGGGACCAGCGCGACGCCGTACTGCGTCAGGGTGCCGCGGTGGTGGAGGCGATCGGCGGCGCCCAGGCCGTCGGCGGGCCCACCGCCCCGCTCACCGCCGACCTGCTCGACGCCGCCGCCGACCAACTGGCCGACGAGTACGACGAGCGGCACGGGGGCTTCGGCGGCGCCCCCAAGTTCCCGCCGCACATGAACCTGCTCTTCCTGCTGCGGCACCACCAGCGCACCGGCTCGGCGCGGAGCCTGGAGATCGTCCGGCACACCTGCGAGGCGATGGCCCGGGGCGGTCTCCACGACCAGCTCGCCGGCGGCTTCGCCCGGTACGCGGTGGACGAGCACTGGACCGTGCCGCACTTCGAGAAGATGCTCTACGACAACGCCCTGCTGCTGCGGGTCTACACGCAGCTCTGGCGGCTCACCGGTGACGCGTTGGCGCTGCGGGTGGCCCGGGACGTCGCCCGGTTCCTCGCCGACGAGCTGCACCGCCCCGGCCAGGGCTTCGCCTCGGCGCTGGACGCGGACACCGAGGGCGTCGAAGGGCTCACGTACGCCTGGACCCCGGCCCAACTGGTCGAGGCGCTCGGCGAGGAGGACGGCCGCTGGGCCGCCGACCTCTTCGCGGTCACCGAGACCGGCACCTTCGAACACGGCAAGAGCGTGCTCCGGCTGGCCCGGGACGTCGACGACGCCGACCCGGAGGTCCGCGCCCGCTGGCAGGACGTGATCCGCCGGCTGCTGGCCGTGCGCGACACCCGACCGCAGCCGGCCCGCGACGACAAGGTGGTGGCCGCCTGGAACGGGCTGGCCGTCACCGCGCTCGCCGAGTTCGTCCGGCTCGTCGAGACCTCCGGCCGGATCGGCACCGAGGGGGAGGCGAACCTGCTCGACGGCGTCGTCATCGTCGCCGACGGCGCGATGCGGCAGACCGCCGAGCACCTGGCCCGGGTGCACGTGGTGGACGGGCGACTGCGCCGCGCCTCCCGGGACGGCCGCGTGGGGGAGCCGGCCGGCGTACTGGAGGACTACGGCTGTGTGGCCGAGGCGTTCTGCGCCATGCACCAGGTCACCGGCGAGGGGCGGTGGCTGGAGCTGGCCGGCGAGCTGCTCGACGCCGCCCTGACGCACTTCGCCGCACCCGGGGGTGCGTTCTACGACACCGCCGACGACGCGGAGCGGCTGGTGGCCCGGCCCGCCGACCCGACCGACAACGCCACCCCCTCCGGCCGTTCCGCCGTCGTCGCCGCCCTGGTCAGCTACGCGGCGTTGACCGGGGAGAACCGGTACCGGGAGGCGGCCGAGGCGGCGTTGGCCACCGTCGCGCCGATCGTCGGGCGGCACGCCCGGTTCACCGGGTACGCGGCCACCGTGGGCGAGGCGCTGCTCGCCGGCCCGTCCGAGATCGCGGTGGTGACCGGGGACCCGACGAACGATCCGCTGGTCGCGGCGGCGTACCGGCACGCCCCACCCGGTGCGGTGATCGTCGCCGGGCAGCCCGACCAGCCGGGGGTGCCGCTGCTGGCCGGCCGGCCGCTGCTCGACGGCGGGCCCGCCGCGTACGTCTGCCGGGGTTTCGTCTGCCAACGGCCGGTGAGCGGCGTCGACGACCTGGTGGCGCAACTGCGGTGACACCGGTGTCCGCCGACCGGCACTCCGGTCGGCCCGGATAGGCTGGCGCCGCTATGGATTCCCGTACCGGTCTGCCTGTTGTCGGCATGGTGGGTGGCGGCCAGTTGGCCCGGATGACCCACCAGGCCGCGATCGCCCTCGGCCAGTCGCTGCGCGTGCTCGCCCTCACCCCGGACGACGGCGCGGCGCTGGTCGCCGCCGACGTTCAGTACGGCGACCACACCGACCTGGCCGCCCTGCGCATGTTCGCCAAGAGCTGTGACGTGGTCACCTTCGACCACGAGCACGTGCCCACCGAGCACATCCGCACCCTCACCGCCGAGGGGGTGAAGCTGTTCCCGCCCGCCGACGCACTCGTGCACGCCCAGGACAAGCAGGTCATGCGGGAGCGGCTCGGCGGGCTCGGCGCGCCCAATCCGGCGTGGCGACCCGTCACCGTCCCGGCCGACGTGGTGGCCTTCGGCGACGAGGTGGGCTGGCCGGTGATGCTCAAGGCGGCCCGGGGCGGGTACGACGGCCGGGGCGTGTGGCCGGTGGCCGACGCCGCCGTCGCCGACGACCTGGTGCGGACCCTGCTCGACGGCGGGACGACGCTGATCGTCGAGGAGCGGGTGGCGTTGCGCCGGGAGTTGGCGGTGCAGGTGGCCCGCTCGCCGTTCGGGCAGGTCGCGGTCTATCCGGTGGTGGAGACGGTGCAGCGGGACGGCATCTGCGTCGAGGTGCTGGCACCCGCGCCCGACCTCGACGAGGAGCTGGCGGTCTCGGCCCAGCAGCTCGCCATCGACCTGGCCACCGCGCTCGGAGTGGTCGGCCTGCTCGCGGTGGAGCTGTTCGAGGTGGCCGATCCGGCGGCCCCGGGCGGCAGCCGCGTCGTGGTCAACGAACTGGCGATGCGCCCGCACAACTCCGGGCACTGGACCATCGAGGGCGCCCGGACGTCGCAGTTCGAGCAGCACCTGCGGGCCGTGCTCGACTACCCGATGGGCGACACCGGGCTGACCGCGCCGGTGGTCGTGATGGCGAACGTGCTCGGTGGCGAGCCGGGCGGCATGTCCATCGACGAGCGGCTGCACCACCTCTTCGCCGCCGTACCGACCGCCCGGGTGCACCTGTACGGCAAGCAGGTCCGTCCCGGTCGCAAGATCGGGCACGTCACGGTGCTCGGCGACGACCTGGACGAGGTACGCGCCCGGGCCGCCCGCGCCGCCCGCTGGCTCCGCGACGGCGTGGAGTGACCGTGCGGGACCCGCAGGTGGAAACGAGAGGGAGAACAGCGTGAGCACGGTCGGTGTGATCATGGGCAGCGACTCGGACTGGCCGACCATGAAGGCGGCTGCCGACGTGCTCGCCGAGTTCGAGGTGTCGTACGAGGTCGAGGTGGTCTCGGCCCACCGCACCCCGGTGAAGATGATCGACTACGGTCGGGCCGCCGCCGGCCGGGGCATGAAGGTGATCATCGCGGGCGCCGGTGGTGCCGCCCACCTGCCCGGCATGATCGCCTCGGTCACGCCGTTGCCGGTGATCGGCGTACCGGTGCCGTTGAAGCACCTCGACGGACTGGACTCGCTGCTGTCCATCGTGCAGATGCCGGCGGGCGTGCCGGTGGCCACGGTGTCGATCGGCAACGCGCGCAACGCGGCGCTGCTCGCCGTCCGCATCCTGGGCACCGGTGAGCCGGCGTTGCTCGATCGGATGTCGGCGTACCAGGCCGATCTGGAGCAGCTCGTCGCCGAGAAGGACGCGGCCCTGCGCGCTTCGCTGTAGGCGCATGTAAGGAGGGGTCCCCTGCTAACGCCTGGTGCATAGCAGGGGACCCCTCCTAACAACTCCCACCAGAGCGGATCAGCGCATCCCGCGCAGCGCGGTCTGGAGGCGCTCCTGGGCGCGGCGACGCCGTTCGTTGCTGGCGCCGAGCACGAGCAGCAGGAGACCGACCGGGATCAGCACCAGCCACGGCCCGAGGCTGAACAGAGCGTGTACGGCGGCGATGGCGGTGACCACCGCGCCGACGATCACCGGCGCCTGCTGACGGGTCATGGAGCCGAAGACCAGCACCGCCACCGCGCCGAGCAGCAGCAGCACCTGCCGCAGCGTGCTGGAGTCGGTGGCCAGCACGATCGCCAGGGTGGGCAGGAACGCGGCGACCAGCGCCGGCCCGTACGCCACCCAACTGCTCAGGTCGGCCCGCTGCCGCAACTCCAGCACACCGACCAGCAGCGCCAGCGCCGCGAACGGCAGCGTGTACGCCTCGGGCAGCGCCACGTCGGCGACCCACATCAGGATCCACCAGGCGGTGATCTCGCAGATCACCACGCCCCAGAACAGGATGCGGCGTTCCACCGGTCGGCGCCCCGGTCGGGTGGCGGCGAGCCCGAGGACCGCACCCCAGGCGGCCAGCAGGGCGGCGATGTGCCGGGGCGAGTCGAAGGCCAGCGCCAGCGCGATGAGTGCGGCGGCGTACCCGCTCCACTCCACCGTCGCCGCCTCGCGCCGCGCCTCCGGGCGACGGAACCGGGGCAGGGTGGCCGCGAAGACCTGTAGGGCCGCGCCGACCGCGAGTACGCCGAACGCCGACCAGACCGGGGCGAGCCCGGCCACCAGTCCGGCGGTGAGCACCAGGAGTTGTGCCTTGAGCGAGGCGAACAGCCACCCGAGGATGCGCGCCCGGGAGGTGGTGCCGTACAGGGCGGCGACCACCCCGACGGCGACCCCACCGGCGAGCGTGAAGAGGGTGAGTTCCCGGGTGGCGAGGCTGCCGGCGAGCCCCGCCCCACCGGCGGCCAGTCCGATCACGAAGACCAGGACCCGGGCCAGCCGGATCGAGCGGGCCCGCTCCTCCAGCGGGGGCGGTGGGGTCAGCGCCAGCCCCAGCATCGCGATGGCGAACACGGTCAACGCCGAGAGGGTGCTCGCCGGCCAACCGCTGCCCAGCGCGATCGGTGCGATCAGCAGGGTCACCGCGGCACCGGGCAGCACGACCGGCACCGCCCGGGTCCGCCGGCCGCCGCTGAACCCGGTGGCGGCCAGCGCTGCGGTCACGGTGAGCAGCAACGCGGTGAGCACATGGGTGGGGTTCGCCGCGGCCGGTGGCGGGTTCAGCAGCTCCGGTGGTGGCCCCTGCCAGATGCGGTTGAGCGTGCGGTGCGGGTCGACGAGTGCGGCCAGCAGCGCGGGGGCGATCGAGACCAGCGCCAGGACGACCGGCAGGGTGGCGGCGGCCAGCGCCCCGGCGGCGGGGCTGACCCGCCACCGACGCTGTCCGCCGTCGTCGGGCAGCCGGCGCAGGGCGCCGTCCAGCAGGACCGTCCACCGGCGGACCGGCTGCGCCGCGCCGACCGGTGGCTCGGTGGCGCCCCGGATCAGTTCGGCGAGCACCCCGAGCAAAGCTGCGGCGGCGGCGTACACACCGATCGGCAGGTGCACGGGAACGGCGGCAAGCGCGGTCACGCTCGCCCCGCCGACCACTCCGGCGCTCGCCCAGGGCAGGTACTGCGGGACCTGGCGGCGGACGGCGGCGATCGCGGCCAGTCCGAGACTGGACGCGGCCAGGCCGGCGGTCAGCACCACCTCGGGCGGGTGCCCGAACTCGACGGCCAGGGCGGCGGTGGCGCCGGGCAACGCCAGCAGCGCGGCACCGGTGCCCGCGCCGCCGATCTGCGCCAGGTGCGGCGGCATCCCCTCGACGTGGATGTCGTCGACCAGCGGTTCCGCCATCGACCGGGCGAGCGTCGCCACCGCCGCACCGATCAGCACCACGCTGGCCAGCGCCAGCGCGGTCGTCCACGGCCGGACCAGACCGGCGCCGGTGGCGTGCAGCGCCACCACCCCGGCGGCGGTGATCCGGGACAGCCCGGCCCGGGGGTCGACGGAGGCGACCGCCGCCATGCCGAGGACGGCGGCGACCATCGCACCGAGCACCACCGGCGACCACCAGCTCAGGGTGAACGCGGCGGCTGCGCCGATGGTGGCGAGCACCACCGCCGCGTTGGCGACGTCGTAGCGCCAGGGCGGCGGCAGCAGGATGCCGGCGGCAAGCGCGAGCAGCAGCAGCGCGATCGGCCCCTGCCACGTCGTACCGCCGGTCGGTGCGGCGGGCCAGCCGCTGAGGTCGCCGTTCCAGATCGGCCCGGGGGTGGCCAGCACGCCCACGCCGCCGCGCAGCGCCATCCATCCGGCCAGCAGCCCGATCAGCACCCCACCGACGGCGAGACCGAGCACCGGCCCGCGCCGCCACTGCTCGGGCATGGCCCGCGCGGCCACGGAGACCACCAGGACCAGTGCGGCGGCGACCGCGAGCTGCCCGCCCGGTGCCAGCACCGTGCCGATCCGCAGCAGGGTGGCGACCAGCGCTGCGGTGACCGCTGCGGCGGCCAGGTCGGAGCCGTCCAGCCGGGCGTCGGCGCGACGGCCGCTGTCGATCGACGGGGCCAGGAAGAGCAACACGGCGGAGACCAGCAGCAGCGCACCCACCCAGGCGTCGGCCACGGTGGCGCCCGGCGCGCCGAAGCCGGCGGCGGCGACCACCAGCGCGCCGAGACCGGTACCCACCGACAACGGCGCCGGGAGATGGCGCTGGGACACCTGCACGATGGCCGCGTAGCCGAGGGTGACGCAGACGGCGAGGAAGCTGGCCGCCAGCACCGGCACGGTCACCTCCCGCAGCGCTGCCGGGGTGAGGATCGGGTCGGTGGGCAGGATCGCCGCGACGAAGGCGGCGACCGCTCCGGGCAGGGCGAAGGCCGCCCCTCCGGCGGCCCAGGCGGAGACGGTGT
>NZ_SISL01000121.1:0-14300 GCF_004307965.1 Verrucosispora sp. SN26_14.1
GCCGCCCGGAGAGGGCGGCCAGCCGGCGCAGCGTCCACTCGTGCGCCGCCTCGGCGTCACCACCACCGATGCGGAACAGCCCGCGCCGCAGCGTCCGCTCGAAGATCACCGGCTGGCCCGCAGCGTGGCGTGCAGGTCCTGCAACGGGCGTACCTGCATGTCGCCCCGGATCAGGGCCTCGATGCCCATCACCGCAGCGGCGGCACCGGGCACCGTGGTGACGCACGGGATGTCCGCGGTCACCGCCGCGCTGCGGATCTCGTACCCGTCGGAGCGGGCACTCGCGCCGGAACCCTGCGGAGTGTTGATCACCAGCGCCACCCGACCGGAGCGGATCAGCGAGACGGCGTCGTCGTCGGCACCGGCCTCGTAGTGCTTGGCCGCCAGCTCGCAGGCGATGCCGTGGCGGCGCAGCACCTCGGCGGTGCCGCTGGTCGCCACGATCTCGAAGCCCAGGTCGGCCAGGCGCTTCACCGGGAAGATCATGCCGCGCTTGTCGCGGTTCGCCACCGACACGAAGATCTTGCCCTGGGTGGGCAGCGAGCCGTACGCGGCCGACTGGGACTTGGCGAAGGCGTGCCCGAAGGCGGTGTCGATGCCCATCACCTCGCCGGTCGACTTCATCTCCGGACCGAGCAGCGAGTCCACCCCCTTGCCGGCCGGCGTGCGGAACCGCTTGAACGGCAGCACCGCCTCCTTCACCGCGATCGGGGCGTCCGGCGGCAGCGAGCCACCGTCCCCGGTCGCCGGAAGCATCCCCTCGGCGCGCAGCTCCGCGACGGTGGCGCCGAGCGCGATCCGGGCCGCCGCCTTGGCCAGCGGCACCGCCGTGGCCTTGGAGACGAACGGCACCGTCCGCGAGGCACGCGGGTTGGCCTCCAGCACGTACAGCGCGTCGTCCTTGAGCGCGTACTGCACGTTGAGCAGGCCGCGTACGCCGATGCCCCGGGCGATCGCCTCGGTGTACCCGCGCACCTGGGCCACGTGGGAACTGGCCAGGGTGATCGGCGGCAGCGCGCACGAGGAGTCGCCGGAGTGGATGCCGGCCTCCTCGATGTGCTCCATGATCCCGCCGAGGTACACCTCACCGTCGGCGTCGCAGAGCGCGTCCACGTCGATCTCGATGGCGTCGTCCAGGAACCGGTCCACCAGCACCGGATGGTCCGGCGAGATGTCGGTGGCCCGCCCGATGTAGTCGCGCAGCGTCACGTCGTCGTAGACGATCTCCATGCCCCGCCCGCCGAGCACGTACGAGGGGCGGACCAGCACCGGGTAGCCGATCTCGTCGGCGATCCCCTTCGCCTCCTCGTACGAGGTGGCGGTGCCGTGTGCCGGCGCCCGCAGCCCGGCCCGGGCCAGCAACGCCCCGAACGCGCCACGTTCCTCGGCCAGGTGGATCGACTCCGGGGAGGTGCCCACCACCGGCACCCCGGCGTCCTTGAGCCGCTGCGCCAGCCCGAGCGGCGTCTGCCCGCCGAGCTGCACGATCACCCCGATCACGCCCGGCCCGCCGGCCTCCCGGCCGGAGGTGTCCTCGGCGTGCCAGACCTCCAGCACGTCCTCGAACGTGAGCGGCTCGAAGTAGAGCCGGTCGGCGGTGTCGTAGTCGGTGGAGACCGTCTCCGGGTTGCAGTTGATCATGACGGTCTCGAACCCGCCGGCGCCGGCCGGACCGGCCGGCGCCTCCCGCAACGCCTGGACCGCGTGCACGCAGGAGTAGTCGAACTCGATGCCCTGCCCGATGCGGTTCGGCCCGGAACCGAGGATCAGCACCTTCGGCCGCGCCGAGCCGACCACCTCGGTCTCGGAGTCGTACGAGGAGTAGTGGTAAGGAGTGCTCGCCTCGAACTCGGCGGCGCAGGTGTCCACCGTCTTGTAGACCGGCCGGACGTCCAGCCGGTGCCGCAGCGTGCGTACCCCGTCCTCGGCGGCCAGCTCCGGACGCAGCACGGCCAGCTGCCGGTCGGAGAGCCCGGCCCGCTTGGCCCGGCGCAGCAGTCCGGCGTCGAGCACCGGCGCGGCCACGATCTCGGCACGCAGCTCGACCAACCCGGCGATCTGGTCCAGGAACCACGGGTCGATCCCGCCGGAGGCGGCGCTGACCTCGGCGATCGAGGCGCCCAACCGCAGCGCCCGCTCCACCGTGTAGAGCCGGCCGTCGTGCGGTACGCCCAACGCCGCGAGGGTGTTCTCCTTCGTCGCGTCCGCCGGGTCGGGCAGGGTCCAGAAACCCGTCGCCTTGGTCTCCAGCGAACGCATCGCCTTGTTCAGCGCCTCGGTGAAGTTGCGCCCGAGGCTCATCGCCTCGCCGACGGACTTCATCGTGGTGGTCAGCTCCGGGTCCGCGCCGGGGAACTTTTCGAACGCGAACCGGGGGATCTTCACCACCACGTAGTCGAGCGACGGCTCGAAGGCCGCCGGCGTCTTGAGGGTGATGTCGTTGGGGATCTCGTCCAGGGTGTAGCCGATGGCCAGCTTCGCGGCGATCTTCGCGATCGGGAACCCGGTCGCCTTCGAGGCCAGCGCCGAGGAACGCGACACCCGGGGATTCATCTCGATGACCACGATCCGGCCGTCGGCCGGGTTGATGGCGAACTGGATGTTGCAGCCGCCGGTGTCCACGCCGACCTCACGCAGCACCGCGATGCCCAGGTCACGCAGGTCCTGGTACTCCCGGTCGGTCAACGTCATGGCCGGCGCCACGGTCACGCTGTCGCCGGTGTGCACGCCCATCGGGTCGACGTTCTCGATCGAGCAGACCACCACCACGTTGTCGTGGCGGTCCCGCATCAGTTCGAGCTCGTACTCCTTCCAGCCGAGCACGCTCTCCTCGATCAGCACCTCGTGCACCGGGCTGGCGTCCAGCCCGGCACCGGCGATGCGCTCCAGGTCGGCGTCGGTGTGCGCCATGCCCGAACCGAGGCCGCCCATGGTGAACGACGGCCGGATCACCACCGGCAGACCCAACTCACCGGCCGTCTCGCGGACCTCGTCCATCGAGTGGCAGACCCGCGACCGCGGCACCAGCCCGGCCGGGTCCTCGATCCCGATGCGTACGCCGGCCTTGGCCACGATGTCCTTGAACAGCTGCCGGTCCTCACCGCGACGGATCGCCTCGACGTCCGCGCCGATCAGCTCGACGCCGTACTTGTCGAGCACACCGGCCTCGTGCAGCGCCACGGCGGTGTTCAGCGCGGTCTGCCCGCCCAGCGTGGGCAGCACGGCGTCCGGCCGCTCCTTGGCGATGACCAGCTCCACGAACTCCGGAGTGATCGGCTCGACGTAGGTGGCGTCGGCGAACTCCGGGTCGGTCATGATGGTCGCCGGGTTCGAGTTGACCAGGCTGACCCGGATCCCCTCGCTGCGCAGCACCCGGCAGGCCTGGGTGCCGGAGTAGTCGAACTCGCAGGCCTGCCCGATGATGATCGGCCCGGAGCCGATCACCAGGATGTGCTTGAGATCGGTCCGCTTAGGCATTCGTACGCCCCTCGCTGTGGGTCCGGCCCTCGATCAACTCGGCGAACCGGTCGAAGAGATAGTCCGCGTCGTGCGGACCGGCTGCCGCTTCCGGGTGGTACTGGACGGTGAAGGCGGGCACGTCCCGGGCCCGCAGCCCCTCGACCACGTTGTCGTTGAGGCAGAGATGGCTCACCTGCACGCCGCCGAACTCGGTCTCGATCACCTGGTCCGGCACCACCGCACCCGGCGTCACGCCGGGCACCTCCACCGCGAAGCCGTGGTTGTGGCTGGTCACCTCCACCTTGCCGGTGACCCGGTCGATGACCGGCTGGTTGATGCCCCGGTGGCCGTAACCGAGCTTGTAGGTGCCGAAGCCGAGCGCCCGCCCCAGGATCTGGCTGCCGAAGCAGATGCCGAACAGCGGCATCCGCCGCCGCAGCACCTCCCGGGCCAACCCGACCGGCCCGTCGGCGGTGGCCGGGTCGCCCGGACCGGGCGAGAAGAAGACCGCGTCCGCCCCGGTCGCCAGCAGGTCCTCGATGGACGAGTGCGCCGGCATGACGTGCGTGGTCACCCCACGGGCGGCGAGCCGACGCGGCACGTTGCGCTTGATCCCCAGGTCGAGCGCGGCCACCGTGAACCGGTGCTCGCCCTCGGCCCGCACCACGTACGGCTCCGCCGTGGTCACCTCGGCGGAGAGGTCCGCGCCGAGCATCTGCGGCGACTCGCGTACCCGGGCCAGCAGCGCCCGCGGGTCGTCCTCGACGCTGGAGATACCGACCCGCATCGCGCCGCGCTCGCGCAGGTGCCGGGTCAACGCCCGGGTGTCCACCCCGCTGATGCCGACGATGCCCTCGGTGCCGAGCCGGTCCTCCAGGCCACCGGTGGCCCGCCAGTTCGAGCTGGCCCGGGCCGGGTCACGCACCACGTACCCGGCCACCCAGATGCGTCGTGACTCGTCGTCCTCGCCGTTGACCCCGGTGTTGCCGATGTGCGGGGCGGTCTGCACGACGACCTGACGGTGGTACGACGGGTCGGTCAGCGTCTCCTGGTAACCGGTCATGCCGGTGTTGAACACCGCCTCGCCGAAGGTCTCCCCGACGCTGCCGTACGACTCGCCGTGGAACGTGCGACCGTCCTCCAGGACGAGAATCGCGGGACGCCTACGACTCACTTGATTGCCTTTCCGTCCAGGACCGTCGCCTCGCCACGCAGGAAGGTCGCCACGATGCGACCCGGCAGCGTCATCCGGGCGTACGGGGTGTTGCGGCTACGACTGGCCATCTCGGCCGGCTCGATCACCCGGCGGACCTCCGGGTCGACCAGGGTCAGGTTGGCCGGTATGCCCGGCGCCGGGTCGTGCCCGTGCTCGGTCAGACCGGCGATCCGCGCCGGCGTGCGCGACATCCGCTCGGCGATCAGGTCCCACTCCGGGCCGAGCACGTCGAGCGCGATCGACAGCGCCGTCTCCAGCCCGAGCATCCCGGGCCGGGCGTACGCCCACTCGCACTCCTTGTCCTCCACCGCGTGCGGGGCGTGGTCGGTGGCCACGATGTCGATCACCCCGTCGACCAGGGCGGCCCGCAGGGCGGCGATGTCGGTGGCGGTCCGCAGCGGCGGGTTCACCTTGAAGACCGGGTCGTACGACCCGGCCGGGCTCCATCCGTCCGCGACCTCCGGGCTGGCCAGCTCGCTTCCCCCACCGACCAGAGTGTCGGTGAGCAGCAGGTGGTGCGGGGTCACCTCGGCGGTGACCCGTACCCCCCGGGCCTTCGCCTGGCGCAGCACCTCGACGCTGCCGGCGGTGGAGACGTGGCAGACGTGCAGTCGGCTGCCGACGTGCTCGGCCAGCAGCACGTCCCGGGCGATGATGGCCTCCTCGGCCACCGCCGGCCAGCCGGTCAGGCCCAGCCGGGTGGAGACCTCGCCCTCGTGCATCTGCGCGCCCTCGGTGAGCCGGGGCTCCTCGGCGTGCTGGGCGATGATGCCGTCGAACGCCTTGACATACTCCAGCGCGCGGCGCATCAGCCGGGGGTCGGCGACGCAGTGCCCGTCGTCGGAGAAGATCCGCACCCGGGCGGCGGAGTCGGCCATCGCGCCCAGCTCGGCGAGGCGCTCACCGGCCAGCCCGACGGTGACCGCGCCGATCGGCTGCACGTCGACCAGCCCGGCCTCCCGACCGAGCCGCCACACCTGCTCGACCACCCCGGCGGTGTCCGCCACCGGCGAGGTGTTCGCCATCGCGCAGACCGCCGTGTACCCGCCCAGCGCCGCCGACCGCGACCCCGTCTCGACCGTCTCGGCGTCCTCCCGGCCCGGCTCGCGCAGGTGTGTGTGCAGGTCGACCAGGCCCGGCAGGGCGACCAGCCCGGCGGCCTCGACCACGGTCGCGTCCGGCGCGGAGAGCCCCGCGCCGGCCTCGGCGACCACGCCGTCGCGGATCAGCAGGTCGGTCGGTGCGGCACCGAGCACGCTGACGTTCCTGATCAGGTACGAGTTCACCGGTTGTTCCCCCCGAGCAGCAGATAGAGGACGGCCATCCGCACGGAGACCCCGTTGGCGACCTGTTCGACGATGGTGGAGCGGGGCGAGTCGGCGACCTCCGGCGTGATCTCCATGCCCCGGTTCATCGGACCGGGGTGCATGACGATCGCGTGCTCCGGAAGCCGGCGCATCCGCGGGCCGTCCAGGCCGTAGCGGCGGGCGTACTCGCGGGCGGACGGGAAGTAGGAGTCGCCCATCCGCTCCCGCTGCACCCGCAGCATCATCACCACGTCCGACGACGGCAGCACCGCGTCCAGGTCGTAGCAGACGTCGGTGCCGGGAGCGAGGGCGGCGACGATGTCGCGCGGGATGAGCGTCGGCGGCCCGACCAGGGTCACCTTCGCGCCGAGCGTGGACAGCAGCAGCACGTTCGAGCGGGCCACCCGGGAGTGCAGCACGTCGCCCACCACCGCGACCGACAGGCCGGCCAGGCGGCCCAGCCGGGAGCGCATCGTGTACGCGTCGAGCAGCGCCTGCGTCGGGTGCTCGTGGGTGCCGTCACCGGCGTTGACCACCGAGCCGTCGACCCAGTCGGCGAGGCGGTGCGGGGCACCGGAGGCAGGATGGCGGACCACCACCGCGTCGGCGCCCATCGCCTGGAGGGTCAACGCGGTGTCCTTCAGGCTCTCGCCCTTGGCGACGCTGGAACCCTTCGCGGAAAAGTTGATCACGTCGGCGCTGAGCCGCTTCGCCGCCGCCTCGAAGGAGATCCGGGTACGGGTGGAGTCCTCGTAGAACAGGTTCACCACCGTCCGGCCGCGCAGCGCGGGCAGCTTCTTCACCTCACGCCCGGCCACCGCGGACATCTCCCCGGCGGTGTCCAGGATCTGGGTCGCGGTCTCGGCGTCCAGGTCGGCGCCGGAGAGCAGGTGCCTGATCACGAGAGGGCTACCTCCCCGTAGAGACGGACCTCGTCGGCACCGTCAGTCTCGGCGAGCGTGACCTTGACGCTCTCGGCGAGGGCCGTCGGGATGTTCTTGCCCACGTAGTCGGCGCGGATCGGCAACTGCCGGTGGCCCCGGTCGACCAACACGGCGAGTTGCACCGAGGAGGGCCGTCCGAGATCGCCGAGCGCGTCCAGCGCAGCGCGGACCGTGCGGCCGGAGAAGAGCACGTCGTCGACGAGGACCACCCGCATGCCGTCGATGCCGCCGGCCGGGAGCTGGGTCGGACCGACCGCCCGGGTGGCGTTGCGGCGCAGGTCGTCGCGGTAGAGCGTGATGTCCAGCACGCCGACCGGAACGGAGACGTCCTCGAAGGCGCTGATCCGCGCGGCGAGGCGCCGGGCGAGCGGGGCGCCACGGGTCGGGATGCCCAACAACACGGTGTCGCCGGCGCCCTGGGTCTTCTCGAGGATCTGGTGTGCGATCCGGTCGACGACGCGTTGCACGTCGGCGCTGGTCAGGATCACCTTCACCGAGGGTTGTCGCGGCGGCGACGAATGGGCAGCCGATGGGTAGGCCACGGCGGACCTCCTTCCCCGCCTCACGGGACGGGTCGTTAAAGGACGTCGGGTACTCCGGACCGGTCAAGATCGGCCGGCGGAGGGGCTTCGGCCACGTTACCAGTGGTCGTCGCCGCGACCACCCTCGGGAGCGAGTGGTCCCGGCCACGCACGGCGTGACCGTACGCGTATCGGTTCAGCGGGCAGAACGGGACAACTCACCCGGAGCCTCCAACCGGCGGCTCTCGACCACTTGACCGGGTGTACGAATCCCCGTACCGTCACGCTCCGTAGCGATCGCTGGGAGAACCCCGAGCAGCACTGGGAGTGTCCGAATGCCCTCTGAATACGCCAAGTCTCTGGGCGCCCGCCTGCGCTCCATCCGCCAGCAGCAGGGCCTGTCCCTGCAGGGCGTGGAGGAGAAGTCGAACGGGCGCTGGAAGGCGGTGGTGGTCGGCTCGTACGAGCGCGGCGACCGTGCCGTCACCGTGTCCCGTCTGGCCGAGTTGGCCGAGTTCTACCGCGTTCCCGTATCGGAGTTGCTGCCCGACGGCAGCGGAGTGCGGCACGAGCCCACCAGCAAGATCGTGCTGGACCTGGAGCGGCTCTACGACGAGGCCAGCGAGGAGCTCGCCTACGTCGCCCGGTACGCCCGCGCCATCCAGCAGCAGCGGGGCGACTACAACGGTCGGGTGCTGTCGATCCGCGCCGACGACCTGCGCGCCCTCGCCATCGTCTACGACGCCTCCCCGTCCGGCCTGATCGAGCGCCTGACCGAGCACGGTGTGCTCGTCGCCGACCCGCGGGCGTTCTTCGCCTCCTGACCCCTGACGACAAAGGGGCCCTGCCATCCGGCATGGGCCCCTTTGTCGTAGGTCCGGCTGTCGCGGGACCGGTTGTCGCGCCGGCCCTGGTGCGTCCGGCCTGTCGGCGGGAGAGTTCAGCGGGTCGCGTACTCGGCGATCCGGCCGAGCAGACCGTTGAGGAAGCGTGGCGAGTCGTCCGTCGACATCTGTCGGGCCAACTCCACCGCCTCACTGATCGCCACCGCGTCGTCGATCTCGTCGATGTAGAGCAGCTCGTAGACCGCGATCCGGGCCAGGTTCCGGTCGACCGTCGGCATCCGGTCCAGCGTCCAGCCCTCGGCGTAACTGGCGATCAGCTCGTCGATCCGGTCCAGGTTCCCGGCCACGCCCTCGACCAGGCCGACCGCGTACCCGAGGTGTTCGGGATGCGGCTTGTCGAGCCGCTCGATGTAACCGGCGAGCACCTCCACCGGTGGACGATCACGCAGGTCGGCCTCGAAGAGCACGTCCAGCGCCCGCTTGCGCGCCTTGCGGCGCGCCGGCATCTGCTGTTTGGGACCCTCGGCCATCAGGAGGCGCGGCCGAGGTAACGACCGTCGCGGGTGTCGACCTTGATCTTCTCGCCGGTGGTGATGAAGAGCGGCACGTTCACGGTCGCGCCGGTCTCCACGGTCGCCGGCTTGTTGCCGCCGGTCGAACGGTCACCCTGCAGGCCGGGCTCGGTGTAGGTGACCTCGAGCACGACCGAGGTCGACAGCTCGATGTACAGCGGGACGCCCTCGTGCGTGGCCACGATCGCCTCGGCCTCGGGCAGCAGATAGTTGGCGGCCTCGCCGACCGTCCCGCCGGGCACCGTGATCTGGTCGAACGTCTCCATGTCCATGAAGACGAAGTCCTCGCCGTCGGCGTAGAGGTACTGCATGGTGCGCTTGTCCACGGTCGCGGTCTCGACCTTGGTGCCCGCGTTGAAGGTCTTGTCGACGACCTTGCCGGAGAGCACGTTCTTCAGCGTGGTACGCACGAACGCACCACCCTTACCGGGCTTGACGTGCTGGAACTCGACGACGGCCCAGAGCTCCCCGTCGAGGTTGAGTACCAGGCCGTTCTTCAGGTCGTTGGTGGTGGCCATTTCCTGCCTTGATCATCAGCTGGCGGACAGACCTGACAAGTCTACTCGCCGCCGCCCGACCCGCTGCCCGCCGCCGTCCCGCTCACCCCGCGACCCCCGATCCGGCGGCCACCCGGTCCCGCCAGTCGGGGCGATCGGGCAGGGCCCGGAGGACCACCGCACCCATTCGATCGTCACGGCCGGTAGCGTCGCCGTTGCCCCGGATCACCCCCACGCCGCCTTTGCTCTGCTTCAACCCACGCAACGGTCACCGTCCGCGTTGATCGAACCCGGACAGCGGAGACCACGCCCCATATCGCCCCTGTTCAGCAGCTATTGCGTGGGTTGAAGCAGAGCAAAGGCCAGCGGGACCACCACGACCGCCGCTCCGGGCAATCACTCAGCGCGACCGTCACTCCCGGCTACCGTCACGCCTCAGCGCCGGAGCGGGTATCAATCTCGGCCACGCGCCGGGTCTGCGCAGCGGGCCGGGTCTGCGCAGCGGGCCGGGTCAGCCGTCCTGGTCGAGGTGGGTGGCCAGGTGGTGCAGGGCCAGGCGGTAGCCGTCCACGCCGAGCCCGCAGATGACTCCCGTGGCCACCGCCGAGACCACCGAGTGGTGCCGGAACTCCTCCCGAGCGTGGATGTTGGAGATGTGCACCTCGACCAGCGGGGCGCGCAACAGGGCGCAGGCGTCCCGGACCGCGATCGAGTAGTGCGACCACGCGGCCGGGTTGAGCACCACGGCAGCGCCCTCGTCCGCCGCGTCGTGCAGCCAGCCGAGCAGTTCGTGCTCGGCGTCGGTCTGCCGGACGGTGACGCTCAGTCCGAGTTCGCGTCCGGTCGACTCGCAGAGCTCGACCAGGTCGGCGTAGCTGGTCACGCCGTAGACGTCGACCTGACGCGTGCCCAGCCGCCCCAGATTCGGCCCGTTGAGCACGTAGACCTTCACGGGGATACCGCCCGGTATGCCTCACGGAGCAGGTCGTCGTCGGGGCCTTCGAGGATGGCCGGGCGGGCCAGCCCGTCGAGCACCACGAACCGCAGCCGGCTGCCCCGGGTCTTCTTGTCGACCCGCATCGTGGCCAGCAGCCCGGGCCAGGCGTCGGCCGGGTACTCGGTGGGCAGGCCGAGTGCGGTCACCACGTCGCGGTGCCGGCGGGCGGTGGACTCGTCCAGCCGGCCGGCCAGCCGGGCCAGTTCGGCGGCGTACACCAGGCCGACCGCGACCGCGTGACCGTGCCGCCAGCGGTACCCTTCGGCCTTCTCGATCGCGTGGGCGAGGGTGTGCCCGTAGTTGAGCACCTCGCGTACGCCCGACTCGCGCAGGTCTCCGGCGACCACATCGGCCTTCACGCGGATCGCGCGTTCGATGAGTTCCCGGACGACCGGGCCGGTCGGGTCGGTGGCCGCCGCCGGTGCCTGCTCGACCAGGTCGAGGATGGCCGGATCGGCGATGAAGCCGCACTTGACCACCTCGGCCATTCCGGCGGCCAACTCGACCGGGGGCAGGCTGTCCAGCGTGGCCAGGTCGGCCAGCACCCCGACCGGCGGGTGGAAGGCACCCACCAGGTTCTTGCCGGCGGCGGTGTTGATGCCGGTCTTGCCGCCGACCGCCGCGTCGACCATGCCGAGCAGCGAGGTGGCCACCGGCACCCAGCGGACCCCGCGCAGCCAGCAGGCCGCCACGAAGCCGGCCAGGTCGGTGACGGCGCCGCCACCCAACCCGACGACCGCGTCGGTACGGGTGAAGCCGGCCTCACCGAGCCGGTCCCAGCAGTGTGCCGCCACGTCGACGTGCTTGCCGGCCTCGGCGTCCGGCACCTCGATGGCGAGCGGCGTCACACCGGACGCGGCCAGCCGGGTGCCGATCGCGTCGGCCGACTCCTTGAGCGCCGCGGTGTGCAGCACCGCCACCCGGGTCGCGTCGGGCAGCAGCCCCGGCAGCGTGTCGAGCAGGTCCCGCCCGACGAGGACGTCGTACGGCCGTTCGCCGCCGACCGGGATCCGGGTCACCTCGTCCATCGCGGGAACCTAACCCTCCGTGCGCAGCAGCTGCGCGATCTCGGCGACGATCTCCTCCGGCGTCCGGCCGTCGGTCACGACCGTGTGGGTGGCCACCTCGGTGTAGAGCGGCCGGCGCTGGTCCATCAGGTGTTTCAGGGTGGCCCGGGGGTTGATCGCCAGCAGCGGCCGTCCGGCACCGAGACCGACCCGCTTGACCGCGTCGGGCAACTCGACGGAGAGGTGCACGACCCGGTGCCCGACCAGCGCGGCCCGGTTCTCCTCGGCGAGCACCGCGCCACCGCCCAGGGCGAGCACGCCGGAGCAGGAGGCCAGTGCCGCCGCCACCGCGGCGCGTTCCAGGGCGCGGAAGTGCGCCTCCCCCTCGTCGAGGAAGATCTCCGGGATCGGCTTGCCGGCGAGCCGTTCGATGTCGGCGTCGGTGTCGCGGAACTCGACCCCGAGCGCTTCCGCCAGCCCCTGCCCGACGGTGGTCTTGCCCGAGCCGGGTGCGCCGACCAGGACGCAGACCGGGCGGGTCGGAGCGGTCACCGGATCACCAGCGCGTCGAGGTAGCCGGTCAGGTTACGCCGCATCTCGGCGATCGAGTCGCCACCGAACTTCTCCACCGCCGCCTCGGCCAGCACCAGCGCCACCATCGCCTCGGCGACGACGGCGGCGGCGGGCACCGCGCAGACGTCGGAGCGCTGGTTGATCGCGGTGGCCGGTTCGCCGGTGGTCACGTCCACCGTGGCCAGGGCGCGGTTCAGCGAGGAGATCGGCTTCATCGCGGCCTTCACCCGCAGCGGTTCACCGGTGGTGATGCCGCCCTCCAGCCCGCCGGCCCGGTCGGTGACCCTCCGGACGCCGGTGGCGGTGGGCATGATCTCGTCGTGGGCCTCGGAGCCCCGGGACCGGGCCTGCTGCCAGCCGTCGCCGATCTCCACACCCTTGATCGCCTGGATCGACATCAGCGCGGTGGCCAGTCGGGCGTCGAGCTTGCGGTCCCACTGCACGTGGCTGCCCAGGCCCGGCGGTACGCCGTACGCCAGCACCTCGACCACGCCGCCGAGGGTGTCGGCGGCCTTCTTCGCGGCGTCGACCTCGGCGACCATCCGGGCACTCGCCTCCGGGTCGAGGCAGCGCAGCGGGTCGGCGTCGATGCGCTCGGCGTCCTCGGGCCGGGGACGCAGCCCCGGCTTGACGGCGACCGGACCCAACTCGACCACGTGCGAGACGATCTCGACGTCGAGGGCCTGACGGAGCAGCGCCTTCGCCACCGTGCCGACGGCCACCCGGGCGGCGGTCTCCCGCGCGCTGGCCCGCTCCAGGATCGGCCGGGCGTCGGTGTGGCCGTACTTCTGCATGCCGGCCAGGTCGGCGTGACCGGGCCGGGGCCGGGTCAGCGGGGCGTTGCGGGCCTGCCGGGCCAGCTCCTCCGGATCGACCGGGTCGGCGGCCATCACGGTGCGCCACTTGGGCCACTCGGAGTTGCCGACCCGCATCGCGACCGGACTACCGAGCGTCACGCCGTGACGCAGGCCGCCGATGATCTCGATCTCGTCCTGCTCGAAGGCCATTCGCGCACCTCGGCCGTAGCCGAGCCGGCGACGCGCCAACTCCCCGGCGATCTCGGTGGAGGTCACCTCGATCCCGGCCGGCACCCCCTCCAGCATCGCGACGAGAGCGGGCCCGTGTGATTCCCCTGCGGTCAACCAGCGCAACACAGCGGCCAGTCTGTCACGCCCGGTGCCCGCCGACGCGCACCGCCCGCCGCGTCCCGCCCTGCGGACGCGGCGAACGGCACGCCGAGACCCGATCGGTCAGATGCCCCGGCCGCGCTTGTGCAGCGTGCGCAGCACGGCGTCGGCGCGGACCACCCGTCCGGCCACGGCCAGGGCCAGGTACGCCCGGGGTTCGCGCGGGTTGCGGCGGATGGTGCGCCGGGCCCAGCGCACCGCTCCGCGACGGTCCCCCGAGGCGGCTCGGGCGAAGGCGATCTGCCCGGCGACCCGGGCCTCCCCCGCCGGCTGGGTGGCGAACTCCGGATACCGCTCCAGCAACCACTGCAACGCCTCGGAGATGGTGTCCCAGCGCTGGGCGAAGTACGACCGCTTGTGCCAGCGCACCGTCACGTACGGGGCGCGCAGGTTCACCAGCGGGGCGCTACGGGCGGCCCGGAGCAGGAACTCGTAGTCCTCCGCGTAGCTGCCCGGGATCTCCTCGTCGACCAGCCCGAACCCGTCGCGCAACGCGGCCGCGCGGATCACGAAGGTCGACGGGTGCAGCTCGGTCATCCGGTCCCGCAGCAGGTCGGCCAGGCTGATCGAGTCGCGGTCCAGCACCCGCTCGACGGTGTGCCCGTCGTAGGTGACCCGGATGCCGCAGCTGACGAACTCGGCGCCGGGCACCGCGTTCAGCGCGTCGACCTGTGCCAGCAGTTTCCCGGGCAGCCACTCGTCGTCGTCGTCGCAGAAGGCGATCAGCTCACCGGTGGCCGCCAGCGTGCCCGAGTTGCGGGCCCCGGCCAGCCCCGGCGTGCGGGTGTTGGTCACCACGCGGACCGTCCGGTCCGGGCCGGAGAGATTGACCAGCGACGGGTCCGGCTCGGACTGGTCGTAGACCACGACCACCTCGACCGGGCCGGGATAGTCCTGCGCCACGATCGCGCGGACCGCGGCCCGCAGCAGCTCGGGGCGATCCCGGGTGGGCACCACGGCGCTCACGCTCGGGTAGGAGGTCATCGGTTCCGCCTTCCGTTCGGACCGGGCCCACGCCACGGCCGCCACCACGGCCGGTGACGCCGCTGCGCGGCCTCGGCCACCAATTCCTCGACGATGGTCCCCACCCGGCGGACCGCGGCCCGCTGCCCCTCGACCGCCTCGGCGTCGACCGTCACGGCGAACCGGGACCGGTCGGCCCGACCGGTCCCGGT
>NZ_SISL01000122.1:0-14263 GCF_004307965.1 Verrucosispora sp. SN26_14.1
CCGGGCGCCCGCGAGGCGTATGGGGGTGCTATCGGTGGCTGACACCACGGCGACGACCGCCGACCCCGGCCACCACGGCCACGGCGATCGCTGCCACCGCGACCTGCACCAGGAGCTCGCCCCAGTCGATGCCGGCGGTGGACGTCGCGATGCCCGCGGCCCGGGCGAGAACGGTGCCCAGCAGCGCGGCGCCGACGCCGATGACCATGTGCAGCCAGATCGGCATGTCCTGCCGGCCCGGGACCACGAGGCGGCCCAGCGCGCCGATGATCAGACCCACGAACAGTGCGGTGATGATGCCCCAGACGGTGAGCTCCATGGTGGCCCTCCTCAAGCAGAAGATGTCAATCGGCGGGTTTTCTGTCGGGCGACTCAGTTCCCTCGACGCCGAATTCCCAAACCGATCGGAGCACCACCGGACGGCATCCCGGCCATGTCGCCTGTCGATGCCGCCACCATTCGCACACGTCGCGGCCGGTGCCGGGCCACCGACCCGGCACCCGGCGCCGACTACTTCTTGCCCGCCTGCTTCCCGTCACCGGAGTCGGAGGAGAGCGCGGCGATGAAGGCTTCCTGGGGGACCTCGACCCGGCCCACCATCTTCATCCGCTTCTTGCCCTCCTTCTGCTTCTCCAGCAGCTTGCGCTTGCGGCTGATGTCACCGCCGTAGCACTTGGCGAGCACGTCCTTGCGGATCGCCCGGATGGTCTCCCGGGCGATCACCCGGCTGCCGATGGCGGCCTGGATCGGCACCTCGAACTGCTGGCGCGGGATCAGGTTGCGCAGCTTCGCGGCGATCGTGGTCCCGTACGCGTACGCCTTGTCCTTGTGCACGATCGCACTGAACGCGTCCACCGGCTCACCGTGCAGCAGGATGTCGACCTTGACCAGGTCGGACGCCTGCTCGTCGGTGGGCTCGTAGTCCAACGAGGCGTAGCCCTTGGTCCGGCTCTTGAGCTGGTCGAAGAAGTCGAAGATGATCTCGGCCAGCGGCAGCGTGTAGCGCAGTTCCACCCGGTCGGCGGAGAGGTACTCCATGCCGAGCAGATTGCCCCGGCGCCCCTGGCAGAGCTCCATTACCGCACCGACGTAGTCGTTCGGGGTGAGCACGCTGGCGCGCACCGTCGGCTCGTACACCTCGGCGATCTTGCCGGTCGGGTACTCGCTCGGGTTGGTGACGACGATCTCCACGCCGTCCTCCTGGATGGCCCGGTAGACCACGTTCGGAGCGGTCGAGATCAGGTCCAGGTTGAACTCCCGCTCCAACCGCTCCCCGATGATCTCCAGGTGCAGCAGGCCGAGGAAGCCGCAGCGGAACCCGAAGCCCAGTGCCCCGGAGGTCTCCGGCTCGTAGGTCAGCGCGGCGTCGTTGAGCTTGAGCTTGTCCAGCGCGTCCCGCAGCGCCGGGTAGTCCGACCCGTCGATCGGGTACAGGCCGGAGTAGACCATCGGCTTCGGGTCCTTGTACCCGCCGAGCGCCTCGGCCGCCGGCCGACCGTTGATGGTGACCGTGTCACCGACCCGGGACTGCCGGACGTCCTTCACACCGGTGATCAGGTAGCCGACCTCGCCGACCCCGAGCGCGTCGGACTTCACCATCTCGGGCGAGATGACGCCGATCTCCAGCAGCTCGTGGACCGCACCGGTGGACATCATCTTGATCCGGTCCCGGGCACTGATCCGCCCGTCCACCACCCGGACGTAGGTGACCACGCCCCGGTAGACGTCGTACACCGAGTCGAAGATCATCGCGCGGGCCGGTGCGTCGGCGTCGCCGACCGGCGGGACGAACTGCCGGACGATCTCGTCGAGCAGGTGCGGCACGCCGACACCGGTCTTGCCGGAGACCTTGATGCAGTCCGCCGGGTCGCCACCGATCAGGTGGGCCAACTCCTCGGCGTACTTCTCCGGCTGCGCGGCGGGCAGGTCGATCTTGTTGAGCACCGGGATGATGTGCAGGTCGTTCTCGAGCGCCAGATAGAGGTTGGCCAGCGTCTGCGCCTCGATGCCCTGCGCGGCGTCGACCAGCAGGACGGCGCCCTCGCAGGCGGCCAGCGAGCGGGACACCTCGTAGGTGAAGTCCACATGACCCGGGGTGTCGATCATGTTGAGCACGGCCTGCTCACCGGTCCGCTCGCCCTCGCGGATCGTCCACGGCATGCGAACGGCCTGGCTCTTGATGGTGATGCCGCGTTCGCGCTCGATGTCCATCCGGTCGAGGTACTGCGCGCGCATCTGCCGCGGGTCGACCACACCGGTGAGCTGCAACATCCGGTCGGCCAGGGTCGACTTTCCGTGGTCGATGTGGGCGATGATGCAGAAGTTCCTGATCCGCCCCGGGTCGGTGGCACCAGGAGCGTTCGCGCCGGGATCGAGCGTCGGTGGCACAGCGGTCCGTTCTGGTCGGCTGACGTGAGCGGGCCGGCACCGCCGGCCCCCTCTATGCTCCCACGTCCCCGGCGGACGACCGCCGCGCGGGCGAACCCGGACTCACTCCGGCGGCGGCTCGACGAAGAGGGCGGCCAGCCGGGGCAGCCGCCGCTGGGCCTCGTCGGAGTTGTCGAAGTCCCAGAAGTCGTTCAGGTCCGGCGTCCGCGCCGCCTCACGCGCCACCGGCATGTCGGACGCGGTCGCCTTGCGGTACGCGTCCCACGGCACGGCGAGCATGTCCTCGCACTCGAACTCCTCGCCGCTGAGCGAGGCCGCCCGGACCTCCGGCAACTCGGCCAGCGAGTCCGGGTCGGCGACCGCACGGGCGAAGACCTCCCGGCCCCGCGTCATCAGCCAGCCCCGGAAGTACTCGAAGCCGTCGTCCGAGGCACCGTAGTTGATCATGTACGCGGCGCCCCACAGGTCGACCCGGTAGGAGGCGGCGAGCACCCGCCGCTGGTGCTCCGCGTACCCGACGATCTCCTCCGGGTCGCGGGCGGCGAGCAGCGCGACGGCGCGGGCCGCGATGGCGTCCGGCTCCCCGCCACCGGCGCGGGCCCGGTCGATCAGCTGCCAGAAGTCCTCGGTCCTCATGACCCGGCAGTCTGACAGAGAGGTAGGACGTCGGCGGGACCCGACGAGTCCGGCGCGCGGAGCACGGCGGCGACGCCGCACCGGGCAGCATGGTCGGGTGAGCAACCCGGCCCCGCCGCCCGTGCCGTACCACGCGACCGCCCAGCGCCCGCCCTGGCACACCCTGCCGGGGGTGGTCCGCGCCGCGCTGTCGGACCGGCTCGGCGCCCCGGTCGTCGCCGCCGAGACCGCCGATGCCGGTTTCACCCGGGGCTTCGCCGCGGTGCTGCGCACCGGCGACGGCGGCAGCGCCTTCGTCAAGGCCGCGTCCCGCGTCGAGCAGCCACACCTGGTCGACTGGTACGCCCGCGAGGCGGCCATCCTCAGCCGACTGCCCGCCGGCCTCCCCGCCCCCCGCCTGCGCTGGACGTTGTTCGTGGCCGACTGGTACGCGCTCTGCCTGGAACCGGTCCACGGCCGCCTCCCCCGGTTGCCCTGGGATCCCGCCGAACTGGCCGGCACCCTCGCCGGGTACGCCGATCTCGCCGCCGCGCTCGCCGACCCACCACCCGACCTGGTCGCCCTCGGGCTGCCCCGGCTCGCCGACCTCGCCCGCGACGACATCCTCTGGTGGGACGAGGTGGCCGCCGGCCGGGAACCGGTGCCGCCGCTGCCCGATCCGCTGCGCGGGCGGATCGCCGACCTGGCCGCGCTGGAGTCCCGGCTTCCCGGGTACGCCGCCGCCACGACCGGCCTGACCCACGGCGACCTGCGGGCGGACAACGTCCTGATCGACGGCGCGGGCACCGCCTGGTTCTGCGACTGGACCTGGCTCTGCCATGGCCCGGCCTGGTTCGACCTGGTCAACCTGTTGATCACCGGGTACGCCTCCGGCCTCGACGTCGACACCCTCTTCGCCGCCCACCCGACCGTCGCCGGCGCACCCGACGACGCGCTCGACGTGACGCTGGCCGCCCTGGCCGGCTATCACCTCACCGCCGCCGCGTCGGCACCCCCGACCGCGTCGGCCCACCTGCCGGCGCACCAGCGGTGGACCGGCGAACAGGCGCTCGGCTGGCTGGCCCGCCGACAGGGCTGGACCTGAGCGCGCCCGGTCACGCGCCGCCTGCCCGCGAGGGCTGTTTTGGCCCGTGCCGACCGACCTGGTAACCTGGCTTTTCGCGCAGCGATGACGCCTGCTCGTCGTCGCGCGCACAAGCTGACCAACCCGAGCTATCAAGACGAGGCTGTCGCGTGGCGAACATCAAGTCCCAGATCAAGCGCAACCGGCAGAACGAGAAGCGCCGGCTGCGGAACAAGTCGGTCAAGTCGTCGCTGAAGACCGCCATCCGCAAGTTCCACGAGGCCGCTGAGGCCGGTGACGTCGAGAAGGCCACCAACCTCATGCAGGACGCCTCGCGCAAGCTGGACAAGGCTGCCAGCAAGGGCGTGATCCACGCCAACCAGGCCGCCAACCGCAAGTCGGCGATCGCCAAGCGCGTCACGTCGCTCGCTGCCTGAGTTCAGCGACCTCAGACCTGACGGAAGCCCCGGGGCAGTGCCTCGGGGCTTCCGCACGTCCTCGTCCGACTCGGGCACAGGTGGTTCAGGAGCCGGGTTCGGCGGTGCGGCGACGACGTCCGGGCACCTTCGGCACGTCCGGGGCGGGCACGATGTTCGTGGTGCCGGGGTGGGCCGGCCGCAGGGTGGGTACGGGCGGGCCGGGCCGACGCGTCGGTGACGACGGCTCCACGGCGGGCAGCGGCTCCGATCGGAGCACGACGCCCGGCACGCTGTGCGGCAGCCAGTCGACCCGGGCCCGTCCCACCACGGGTTCCATCTGCCGCCGGAACCGGTCGCGTTCCTGCTCCGGCACGGCCGCTGCGGAACGGACCACCACGGCCGCCACCATGTCGTTGAGCTTGACCATGACGGCCACCGCCGCCGGGAGCACCAGCACCGCCCACCACTTCACCAACTCGGCGAGCACGAGCAGGGCGGCCAGCGCGATCGCACCCTCGAAGAAGAGGAAACAGAGCACCCCGCCCGGGTTGACCACACGCAACCCGAGCACCCGGGCGTAGAGCGGTCGGTACCGCTCCTCGTCGGCCGGGATCGTGGCCCAGGAGCCACGGAGGGCTCCGCTCATCTGGCGCCGCCCTGCTGCCGCGCGGCGGCCACCGAGAAGACGGCCTTCTCCAGCGCGTACGCCCGGTCGTCGGAGCCGCCCTTCACCGCCGCGTTGCACTCGGCCGCCGCCCGCATGGCGTCCACCAGTGCGTCCGGCGTCCAGCCCCGGGCCTGCCGCTGGGCTCGTTCGACCTTCCACGGCGGCATGCCCAGACTGCTGGCGAGCTGGTACGGGCTGCCCCGGCCGGCCGAGGCGACCCGGGCCACGGTGCGGATCCCGTCGGCGAGGGCGTCGGCGATCGGCACCGGGTCCACCCCGACGTGCAGCGCCCAGCGCAACGCCTCCAGTGCGGCGGGCAGGTCACCGACCATGGTGGCGTCGGCAACGGTGAAGCCGCTCACCTCCACCCGACCCCGGTAGTACCGGGAGACCGTGTCGGCACCGATCCGGCCGTCGGTGTCGGCGATCAGCTGCGAGCAGGCCGCCGCGAGTTCCCGCAGGTCGTTGCCGACCGCCGCGATCAGCACCTCGGCGGCGTCGTCGGTGCACCGTGCACCAGCCCGGCGGAACTCGTCCCGCACGAAGGCCACCCGGTCACGGTGTCCCTTGAGCTTGGTGGCCGCCAGCACCTGTGCACCGGCGGCCTTCAGCCCGTCGGCGAACGCCTTGCCCTTGGCCGCGCCGAGATGCTGGACGACGAGTTGCACCTCGGGGTCGGGATTCTTCGCGTACGCCAGCAGGGCGGCGGTCAGGTCCTTGCGGGCGTCCTGACCGGACCGCAGCACCAGCACCCGTCGCCCACCGAACAGCGACGGGCTCAGCATCTCGTCGATCTCGCCCACGGTGAGCTGCCCCGCCTGGTACTCCCGCACGTCCGCGCCCGGGTCGGCGGCGCGGGCGGCGGCGACGGTTTCGGCCACCGCACGCGTGGCGAGCAGCTCCTCGTCGCCGAGGACGAGCACAATGGGAGCGGCACTGGCGGCGGTCACGCCGCCCATACTCGCACGCTCTGCGGCGAGGTCCAGTCTGCTCGTCGGTACTGTGCTGGCAGACCCCGCACTCAGCGCAAATCCAGACATATATCCAATTAGCCTTCTTTCTCCATAAGTCGGATTCGCTCATCTGTTCGCCCTGGTCAGGTCCACTCCCCCTGCCACCACAGCGAGCCCGGACGGCCCGACCACCACGGCCACGTCCCCGTCGAGGTCGGTCCGCAGCACCCGCGCCCCACCTCGACTCAGCCGGGCCAGGACCGCCTCGTTGGGGTGCCCGTAGGTGTTGCCCGCGCCCACCGGCACCAACGCGACCGCCGGCGCGATCGCGTCCAGAAAGGCCGGATCCTGGTACGCGCTGCCGTGGTGGGCGACCTTCAACACGTCGGCCCGCAGCCCGTGCGGCGGCAGGTGTTCCCGCAGCGCCTCCTGCTCCTCGGTCTCCGCGTCCCCGGCGAGCAGGATCCGCACCCCGGCCACGGTGGCCCGCAGCACCAGGGAGTTGTTGTTCGGGTCGGACCTGGTCCCCCGCATCGGGTAGGGCGGACCGAGGACCACCAGGTCGACCGTGCCCGCCTGGTACCGCCACCCGGCCGGGGCGGCCACCAGAGGCGTGCCGTTCGCGGCGGCCGTGTCGTGCACCAGGTCCCGCCCCATCTCCGGCTCGGGCCAGCGAGGTGTCACCACCGTGTCCACCCGACGGTCCCGGAAGACCCCGGCCACTCCCCCGGTGTGGTCGACGTGGAAGTGACTGATCACCAACAGCGGCACCCGCCGTACGCCGAGCCGGCGCAGACAGGCGTCCGCCGCCGCCGGATCGGGTCCGGCGTCGACCACGACGGCGCGCCCCGCCGCCACCGGCAGCAGCACGACGTCGCCCTGACCCACCGCGCAGGCGACGACCACCCACCCCTTCGGGGGCCAGCCCGGCGCCGCCACCCGCACCGGCAGGGTGCCGACCACGACGGCGGCGGTCAGCACCGCCACCAGGCGGCGCACCACCGGTCGCCGCGCCGCCACCAGCAGGGCCACCGTCAGCGCCGCCAGCAGCAGCGCCCCGGACACCCCACCGGGCCAGGGCAGGTTGCCGGCCGGCACGCGGGCCCCGTGCCGGGCCACCAGCACCAGCCACCACGCCGGCCAGTGCGCCAGCCAGGCGACGGCCTGGGCACCGGCGGGCCAGACCGGCGAGATCGTCGCGGCCAGCACCCCGAGCACCGTGGCCGGGGCGATAGCGGGCACGACCAGCAGGTTCGCCGGGACCGCGACCAGACTGACCGTGCCCGACAGCCCGGCGATCACCGGGGAGCAGGCCAGTTGCGCGGCGGCCGGTACCGCCAGCGCCTCGGCCGCCCCCGCCGGTACGCCCCGTCGACGCAACCCGTCGCGCCATCGTGGCGCGAGCAGCAGCAGACCACCGGTGGCCAGAACCGACAGCGCGAAGCCGGCGTCCCCGGCCAGGTCGGGGTCGAGGAGCACCAGCACCGCCACCCCGGCGGCCAGGGCCGGCACTGCCGCCCGAGGTCGCCCGGTGGCCAACGCGGCGAGTCCGATCGCCCCCATGGTCGCCGCACGCACCACGCTCGGCGAGGGCCGGACCAGGATGACGAAGCCCACCAGGGCGAGCCCGCAGAGGACGACGGCCAGCGTCGGGCCGGCACGGGCCCACCGTGCCGCCAACAGCACCGCCCCCACGACGATCGCCACGTTGGACCCGGAGACCGCGTTGAGATGCGTCATGCCGGTGGCCCGGAAGTCCTCCTCGACCGTGTCGGGCAGTGCGCTGGTGTCGCCGACGACCAGACCGGGCAGCAGGCCGCCCGGGTCGTCGGGCAGCGGCGCGCAGGCGCGTTGCAGACCGGCCCGCAGCAGCCCGGCAGCCCGTTGCAGCGCCGACGCCGACCCGAGCCGGACGGGTTCGCCCTCGGCCAGCAGCACCGCACCGGTCAGGTCACCGCCACGCGGCTCGGTCAGGCGGCCCTCGGCCGTGATGCGCTGCCCGGGCAGCAACCCGCGCCAGGCGGGTTCGTCGGCGAGCACCAGCACCCGGGCCGGCGCGGTGACCCGTTGCCCCGTCGGGCCGGTGACGCCCACCAGCCGGGCCGGCACCAGCAACGTCGGCGGGCGGCCGACGATGCCGCCGCGTAGCGCCCGGGGATCGTCCCGGACGACCAGCTCCGCGGTGACCTGCCCGCCCTCCTCGACCAGGGCGCGCAACGGACCGGCGTCCCGCACCGCCAGTCGGGCCGAGGTCGCCGCACCACCGCAGACGATCCCGATCAACGCCGCCACCACGATCCAGCCGTAGCGTCGGGTGACCGCACCCTGCCGCCCGGCGAACCCGAGCAGGTGCACCGCGACCAGCATCGCCACGGCCGCCGCCACCCCGGCCACCAGCAACGTCCGCCCCGCACTGAGGTGCAGTCCGGCCAGGGCGGTGAGCCAGGCCGCCACGGCCAGCCCGGCCAGCCGGAGATCGGGAACCGTCGCCTCGGCGGTCACACCGTCACCAGGTCCTTCAGCTCTTCGTACCGGGCGTCGCCGATGCCGTTGACCTGACGCAGGTCGCTGACGGCGCGAAAGCCACCGCGCTGGTCGCGGTGCTCGATGATCCGCTGTGCGAGCACCGGTCCCACCCCGGGCAGCGCGTCGAGCTGCGCGAGCGTGGCCGTGTTCAGGTTCACCCGGCCGCCGGGTACGGCACCGGGTACGGCGACACCGGGCGCCGGGGCGGCCGGTGTCGGCGCCGGTACGCCGACCACGATCAACTCACCGTCGGTCACCTTGCGGGCCGGATTCAGCATCGCCACGTCCACCCCGGGCAGCGCTCCACCGGCCGCCTCGACGGCGTCGGCCACCCGAGCCCCGGCCGGAAGCCGCACCAGACCCGGCCGACGCACCTTCCCCGCGACGGCGACGACCACCTCACCGCCGGGTACGGCCGACGGGTCGGTCACTTGCTCGTCACCGGCAGGAACGGACGGGTCCCCGGTGTCGGCGACGCCACTGGGACCGGTGACCGTGACGACCGGTTCGACCTGCGGACGGGACCGCCACGCCCAGACGGCGGCGACGACCACGACCAGAATGGCGACGACGGCGAGCACCCGGACCCCGCGCCGCCCGGGGTCGAACGCCCCGGGCCCGGGCAGCCGGGACGGTGCCGGCGTCGCGTCGGCATTCGTCTGCGCCTCGGCACTCGACCGGCCGGTTCGTGCCGCAGCAGGGTACGGATCGGTGACCACGGTGCCGTCAGGTGTCGAGGGAGACGGCTGCGGGTCGGTGGCGTAGGTCCCGGTGTCCGACGAGAACTCCGGGGCGACCGGTGTGTGGACGGGCAGCGCGACGGTCGGCCACTCCACCGGCGCGCGCCGCATCGACGACGACACCGGTGGAAAGCCGTCAGTGCTAGGGCCGAAGACGTGCACGGACATCGGGTCGACGTCCTGGCCTGCCGGTGGCGGTCGACCGGCAGGCACGACGGGACCCCGCGATGTCGTGCCGGGCATCAGCCGCCACAGGCGATCCCGGACCGCCGTCTCCTCGTCGTCGTTGGACACGGCGCGAGGCTAGGACGGCGAGCCCGCGGCGCGCCGCCGTCGAACGCCCCGGCTGTGGATGACCGGTCGTCTGTGGACAACCGCCTGATCACGCATCGTTCGTGCTATGGCCGGACCCGCCGGACCCGGCGAACCCGACGGACCTCACCGGGCCGAGGATGCTTCCGTGCTGCGCTGCCACCGAGGTCGCTGTCGCCTCCACCGCAAGATCACGCTCGATCCCGGATCGAGTGGTCACCGTCGCGCTCGGATGCCACTCGATCCCGGATCGAGCGTGATCTTCCGCTCGGAGGGCGTGCACCGTTCATTGGCTATGAGCGACCGGCGACAGGGCGGTGACGGCGAGACGAATCCTGCCGAGGGCGACAGGTCGGAGGAGGAGAGCAGCCGGTGGACGACGCCTCCCGCCGACGAGCCGGGGCTCGCCTCAGCCCCGCCAGTCCTTGCTGGTCGCTCCGCTGCCGTGACCGGCCCGGGTCAGCGGGATTCCGGGTCGAGGCCGAGGGCCGCGCGTCCGCCGTCGACCGGCAGGGTGGCGCCGGTGACGAAGCCCGCCGCCGGAGAGAGCAGGAACGCCACCACCTCGGCGACGTCCTGGGGTCGGCCGATCCGGCCCACCGGGTGCAGGCGGTGTAGCTCCGCCTCGACCCGTCCCGCCTGCTCCGGCGTCTGCGCGGCCAGGAACGCCTCGTGCCGCTCGGTGGCCACCGAACCGAGGGCTACCGTGTTCGCCCGGATGCCGCGCGGGCCGTACTCGACCGCGAGCGCGCGGGTCAGCCCCTCGATGGCGGCTTTCGCCGTGGCGTACGGCAGGCAGCCGGGCACTGGTCGCGCGGCCTGGTGGGAGGAGACGTTCACGATCGCGCCGTCGGTGCCGGCGGCCAGGAAACGGCGTACCGCGGTGGCCGCGCCGACCACGGCGGGGCGCAGGTTACGGGTGATCAGGTCGACCACCTCGCCGACCGGGGCGTCGTGCACCGAGGCGTCCCGGAACACCGCCGCGTTGTTCACCCAGCCGGTCAGCGGCCCGGCGCGTTCGGCCAGGTCGGCGGCGCGCCCGGCGACGCCCTCGTCGGCGGCGTCGCCGACCACCGCCGCCAGTCGCCCGTTCGCCGCATGTTGCTCCACCCAGGACACCGTGCCGGCATCACGCTCGACGATCACGACCGCCTCACCTGTGGCGAGCAGCCGCTCCACGATCCCCCGCCCGACGCCTCGCCCACCCCCGGTCACCACACAGGACATCCGCCCCTCCTCCCACCCCCGCCCATCTTCCCGCATCCCCGCACCCACCCCGTCGATCATGAAGTGATGGCACTTTCATAACGGGACAAAACCGCACGAACCCTCGACCACAGCTCCATGATCGGCGAGCCTCGCCCGGGACGGCGGCGAACCTCACCCCGGGGCGGGGGGCGAGCCTCACCCGGGGCGGGGAGGACCGCCAGCCAGGGGAGGCAGGACCCTAGGGGTGGCGGTGGGTGACGACGCAGGCGAGGCCGGGGCCGGCGTGGGCGGCGACGGCGGCACCGGCCTCGGAGACGTACGTGTCGTGCAGGCGCGTGCCCAGTCGGGTCGTGAGCGCACCCAGCAACGTCTCGGCGCGCTCGGGTGCGGCCAGGTGGTGCACGGCCAGGTCGATTTCCGCGTCTCCGGCCGCCTCGACGGCCAGGTCCACCAGGCGGGCCAGACCACGGCTGGCCGTCCGCACCTTGTCGCACAGGACGATGACGCCGTCGGGCATGTACAGGATCGGTTTGACCGAGAGTGCCGTGCCGAGCAACGCCTCGGCCGCGTTGATCCGTCCACCCCGGCGCAGGAACTCCAGCGTGTCGACGTAGAAGTAGATGGTGGTCCGGTCGATCGCGGCGACGGCCTCGGCGCGTACGCCGGTCAGGTCGGCACCGCGCTGGGCGGCCCGGGCGGCGGCGATCACCGGGAAGCCGAGGCCCATGCCGCAGGAGCGGCTGTCGACCACCGTCACCCGGTCACCGAACTGCGCGGCGGCCAGTTCGGCGGCTTCCACGGTGCCGGAGAGTCCCGCCGACAGGTGCACCGACACGACGCCGTCCGCACCGGCCTCCAGCAGCTGCTGGTACGTCCGGACGAACTGTTCCGGGGACGGGCGGGACGTGCTCACCGAGACCCGGCGGGCACTCAGCGCGCGGGTGGCGTCCGCCGGGGAGGTCTGGACCCCTTCCAGTCCCTCGACGCCGTTGAGCACCACAGTCAACGGCACCACGGTGAGCTGGTGCGCGGGCACCAGCTCGGGCGGCAGGTAGGCGGTGGAGTCGGTCACGACCGCGACGGGCATGCCCGGCACGGTAGCCGATCGGTGCGGTGCGGCGTCAGACCGCTTCGGCGGAGCCCGGCCGGGCGGGTGTGACCGGCGGTACGTCGACCGGGCCGACGTTGTGCGTCCGCATCTGCCACCCACGGTCGGCGTCGTGCCGCAGCTCGGTCCAGTGGCAGTTGCGCAGCGAGCCGACGGCACGGAGCACGCTGGGCTCCCAGCCGAGCAGCTGACCGCAGCCCTGCCGGGCGGCACCGCCGTGGGTGGCCACGACGATCGTGCGGCCGGCGAGTTCGTCGGCGAGTTCCTGGAGGGCGGTGCCCATCCGCTTGCCCAACTCGCTCAACGGTTCGATCTCCGCGCCCGGGTCGGGGTCACCGGCCCGCCAGCGGGCGAACTCCGCCGGGAACTGGGCCGTCGCCTCGGTCAGCAGGAGGCCCTGCCAGCGTCCGAAGTGGCGTTCGCGCAGTCGGGCGTCGGAGCGTACCGGCAGACCGGTCAGCGCGGACAGCGCACCGGCGGTGTCCGCCGCTCGGCTCAGGTCGCTGGCGACGATGGCGTCCGGTCGCAGCGCGGCCAGTAGCGGCGCGGCCTGGCGCGCCTGCTCGCGGCCGCGGTCGTTGAGGGGTACGTCGGTCTGCCCCTGCACCCGACCGGCGGCGTTCCAGTCGGTGTTGCCGTGCCGCCAGACGATCAGCCGGGTCACTCGCCGGATCCGCTGGCGGCCTCGGCGCTGGCCAGGTCCCGGTCGACGAAGGGGATGGTGGGGCAGTCCTTCCAGAGCCGGTCGAGGGCGTAGAACTCGCGCTCCTCGGTGTGCTGGACGTGGACCACGATGTCGACGTAGTCGAGCAGCACCCACCGGCCGCCGCGCTCGCCCTCGCGCCGCACCGGCTTGGCCTTCTCGGGCAGTTCGAGCAGGGCTTCCTCGATGGCGTCGACGATGGCGAGCACCTGACGCTCGTTCGGGGCCGCGGCGATCAGGAACGCGTCGGTGATGGCGAGCTGGTCACCCACGTCGATGATGACGATGTCCTGAGCCTTCTTGTCGGCCGCGGCCTGGGCGGCGGCCATCGCCAGCTCGTGAGCGCGTTCCGAAACTGTCACCGTTCTCCCTCGATCACCCGTGCGATGCTCTCAAGCCTCTCACACCCTGCGGATTCCCGACTTGGCGGTTTCACGCAGTAATCGGGATGAAACCGGCTAATCACCCTGGTAGAGCCGCCGTTTCGCGATGTATTGCACCACACCGTCCGGCACCAGATACCAGACCGGTACGCCCCGGGAGACCCGCGCCCGACAGTCGGTCGACGAGATGGCCATCGCCGGCACCTGCACCAGGCTGACCGTGTCGGCGGGTACGTGCTCGTCGGAGAGCTCGAAGCCCGGCCGGGTCACCCCGATGAAGTGGGCCAGCTCGAAGATCTCGTCCAGGTCCTTCCAGCTCAGGATGCGTTCCAGGGCATCCGCGCCGGTGATGAAGAACAGTTGGGCCTTCGGGCCGTACTCGGCGCGCAGGTCCCGCAGCGTGTCGACGGTGTAGGTGGGACCACCCCGGTCGATGTCGACCCGGCTGACCTGGAAGCGGGGGTTCGACGCGGTCGCGATCACCGTCATCAGGTAGCGGTCCTCGGCCGGGCTGACCGGGACGTCCTCTTTCTGCCAGGGCCGCCCGGTGGGCACGAACACCACCTCGTCCAGCCCGAACCGGTCCGCCACCTCGCTCGCCGCGACGAGGTGGCCGTGATGGATCGGGTCGAACGTGCCGCCCATGATCCCGACCCGCCGGATGTCTTCCCGCACACCATGATCCTATGCCGAATCCGGTTCACGCCGGGCCGGGCCGTGACCCACGGCACCGACCCGGCGACACCAGGTCAGCTGGGCGTGCCGTCGACCGCCGATCGGGCGTGGAGCGCCCGCCGCAGGTCGTCGTCGGCGTCGGTGACCACCCGGCGCAACCCGGGGGTGAGGTCGTCGCGGGCCAGCAGGGCCTCGGCCGCCTCCCGGGTCGATCGCGCCACCGCGTACCGGGGGAACGCCAGCTTGGCCACCCGGTCGGCCACCCAGGGCGTACGCAGCCGCGCGGCGGCCGGCATGTCGTCGAAGTACCGGGGCACGTACTCGGCGGTCAGTTCCGCCTGCTCGGGGCGCCAGAAACCGGCGGCCGTCGCCTCGACCAGCCGGTTGGACAGCTCGGTGTTCGACACGATGATCTCCCACGCGGCCTGCTTGGCGGCCGGGTCGGGCAGGGCGGCCCGGCAGGTGGCGGCCCGCTCCGCGC
>NZ_SISL01000123.1:0-14230 GCF_004307965.1 Verrucosispora sp. SN26_14.1
CCGCGATCCCGCTGGCCGCCGGGTCGGCCGTGGCCGTCGTCGGTGCCGGGTTGCTGCGCGGCGTACCCCTGGCACAGACCGCCGCCACCGCCGCGAACCTTGCCGTCGCCTCCGTGCCGGAAGGACTGCCCTTCCTGGTCAGCGCCGCCCAACTGGCCGCCGCCCGGCGGCTCGCCGAGCACGGCGCGTTGGTCCGCAACCCGCGCACCATCGAGGCGCTCGGCCGGGTCGACGTCCTCTGCTTCGACAAGACCGGCACCCTCACCGAGGGCCACCTGCTGCTCGCGGGCGTCGGAGACGCCGACGGGTACGCCCCGGCGGACCAGATCGACGACCGGCTCCGGCAGATCCTCGCCACCGCGCTGCGCGCCACCCCCGCCGCCGACGATCCCGAGCACCTGTCCATGCAGACCGACCGCGCGGTCCTGCGCGGCGCCACCTCCGCCGGCGTCCCCGAGCAGTACGCGGCACCGGGCTGGCGAGCCGTCGGCGGCCTCCCCTTCGAGCCGTCCCGGGGCTACCACGCCACGGTCGGCGAGACCGAGGGGCGGATGCTGCTCAGCGTGAAGGGCGCGCCGGAGAGCGTGCTGCCCCGTTGTGCCGCCCGCCGCACCGACGGCCGTGACGAACCGCTCGACGACGCGGGCCGGGCCCACCTGCACCGCCTGCTCGGCGAGCGCGCCGGAGCCGGACACCGCATCCTGGCCGTCGCCGAATGCGTGGTCGACGACCCCGACCTCACCGACGACGACGTACGCGGCCTGGTCTTCACCGGATTCCTGGCGATCGCCGACGGGGTCCGCGACAGCGCCGCCCCCGCCGTGCGCCGGATCCGGCAGGCCGGTGTGCACACCATCATGATCACCGGTGACCATCCGGCGACCGCCGAGGCCATCGCCGCCACCATCAGCGCGGGCGACGCCCAGCGGGTGGTCACCGCCACCGAACTCGACACCCTCGACGACGACGCCCTCGCCGCCCGGCTCGCCGCCACCGACGTGGTGGCCCGCTGCACCCCCGCCCACAAGGTGCGGATCATCCAGGCGTTGCAGAAGTGCGGCCGGACCGTCGCGATGACCGGCGACGGCGCCAACGACGCACCCGCCATCCGGCTGGCCGACGTCGGCATCGCCCTCGGCCAACGGGGCACCCCGGCGGCCCGCGCCGCCGCCGACCTGGTGGTCACCGACGACCGGCTGGAGACCATCATCGCCACCCTGGTCGAGGGCCGGGCGATGTGGTCATCGGTCCGCCACGCGCTGAGCATCCTGGTCGGCGGCAACCTCGGTGAGATCGCGTTCAGCGTGCTGACCGCCGCCGCCACCGGTCAGGCCGCACTCAACGGACGCCAACTGCTGCTGGTCAACCTGCTCACCGACATGGCACCCGCCCTGGCCATCGCCGTCCGCCCACCCGGCGACGGCGACCACACCGACGGTCTGCTCCGCGAGGGCCCCGACAGCTCCCTCGGCGAGACCATGACCCGCGAGATCGGGCTGCGTGCCGCCGCCACCACCCTCGGCGCGACCGCCGGCTGGACGCTGGCCCGCTACACCGGCAGCCGCCGGCGCGCCGGCACCGTCGCCCTGGTCTCCCTGGTCGGCACCCAACTCGGTCAGACCGTCCTGGCCGGTGGCACCAGCCCGTCCGTACTCGCCTCCACCGCCGCCTCGGTCGGCGTCCTGGCCGTCGTGGTGCAGACCCCCGGCGTCAGCCAGTTCTTCGGGTGCACCCCGCTCGGACCGGTCGGCTGGACCATCGCGACCGGCTCCGCACTCGGCGCCACCTTCGCCAACGGCGCCCTCACCAAGCTGGTCGCCCGCCTACCCCAGGCCGACGGCGCTCACGCTCAGGCCGGTGGCTCTCACGCTGAGCCCGACGGCGGGCGGGCCGACGGCGCTAATACTGACAGCGCACGGGCCGACGGCGCGTCACCGAGCGCGGCATCGTCGGACGGTCGGGCCGCCCGGGTCGGTTCCGGCCCGCAGGAGTCGTGACCGTCAGCCGGCGGGATGCCAGGTGGCGGCGGCGCGACGCAGTCGGTCGTTGACCGCCCGCCCCACCCCGCGCTCCGGCACCGGCTCGGCGACGATCTCGGTGACCCCGGCGGCGTCCAACCGGTGCAGTGCCTCGAAGAGCCGCGCCGCCGCCTCGGTCAGGTCACCGGCGGTCGAGAGCACCTCCACCGCCGCCCAGCCGCCCGCCGGCCGATCCCGGAACGCCAGGTAGCCACGCCGAACCCCGTCCTCGGCAGACGGTGCCCCCACATCCCGCAGACGCAGCGGCGTACGCGGCGCGTAGTGCGCGGCCAACGTGCCCGGCGCGACCGGCTGCCCCGAACTGCCCTGACGCACCGTCACCGGGCCGGTGACCCTCTCCACCTCCTCGACCGGCAACGCGCCCAGACGCAGCACCACCGGACGGTCCCCGCGAGCGTCCACGATCGTCGACTCGATCCCGCACCGGGTCGGCCCACCGTCGAGCACCACGTCCACCGCGCCACCCAGTCCGCGTACCACGTGCTCCGCCCGGGTCGGACTGAGCTGCCCGAACCGGTTGGCACTCGGCGCCGCCACCGGCACCCCCGCCGTGGCGATCAGCTGGCGCGCGTACTCGTTGTCCGGCACCCGCACCGCCATCGTCGCCAACCCGGAGGTGACGATCGGCGGGATCGCCTCCGGGCGGTCCACGATCAGCGTCAACGGCCCCGGCCAGAACCGCTCCGCCAACGCCGCCACGCCCGCCGGGACCACCCCCACCAGCGCCTCCAGGTCAGCGGCGTCGGCAAGGTGGGTGATCAACGGATCGAAGCTGGGCCGCGCCTTCGCCTCGAAGATCCGGGCCGCCGCCCGCGCGTCCAACGCGTTCGCCCCCAGGCCGTAGACGGTCTCGGTGGGAAAGGCCACCAATCCGCCGGTACGCAGCACCGAGGCGGCCTCGGTCAGGTCACCCTCGGCGGGCAGGACGCGCGGAGATCCAGTGCTCACACCGTCGACGCTAGCCTGCGCCCGACGCCTACCCCGACATGCCCCGACTCACCCCGAGAAATCGGCAACGTACGCAGTGAGCGGCACCGCCCCCGGTCCCGTCCCGCCGACCGTGGCGGAGTGCGCGGAGCGTCTATCGCTGGGCCGCGTGTTGCGGGATCGGGTGGTCGCGCCGTTGCTGTTCCACGCGGGTGCGGTTGACGGGGTGCCCAACGAAACCACCCTCCGGCCAGCCCGCCAGATCCGCCGAGTAGGAGATTTGGCGTGCCGCAGTTCGGCCGACAGCGCATCGCAGGCGTCAGAGTCGAGCCTGTCACCGACGCCGAGCGCCGGGGTATGGCTGCTACCCAAAGTGCGGCGATACCGTGTAGCGTTGCTAGCATGAGCGACAATCCTTCGACCCGAGCGGTCGAGAGTGATGTCCGTACGAGGCTGATGCGTGCCGCAGAGCTTCTGCTGGCCTCGTCGAAAGATGGCCAGATCTCCACGCGCGAGATCTGCGCGCGAGCGGGCGTCACCGCCCCGACTCTCTACCATCATTTCGCGGACAAGGACGCGCTGCTGGATGCGGCGGTGTTAGAGGGTTTCAACGCCTATCTCGCAAGAAAGCATGCCGTCGGGTGGAGCGGCGATGTGCTCGATGACTTCCGTGCGGGATGGGACATGCACGTGTCCTTTGGCTGCGAGCATCCTGCCCACTACCGGTTGATGTTCGGCAATCCCCAGGCCGAGCAGACCGTTCCCGCAGCGTTGGTGGCGCAGGAAGAGCTCGCCCGCCAGGTCACCGAATGGGGTGTGGGCGGTTATCTCAAGGTCCCCGTCGAGGTCGCGACGCAGACGATGTCGGCTGCCGCGATCGGGGTGGTGTTACAGCTGATCGCCCTACAGGCCGACAGCACGCACCCGATCTCGACGAACGTTCGCGACACCGTCGCCCACGCACTGTTCCATCCTCAGAACACGCGCGACGAGGTCGCCGCAGGCACATCACGGCCCGCCCGCCTTCTCCTCGACGCGTTGCCGCCGGATTTCCTGGGGCCCTTGCGTGCGACGGAAGTCGCGCTGCTGCGCGAATGGCTCACCTCCCTCACAGACAACCCGCCACAGCGAAGGACACACACATGACCGAGAGAGCCGACGGCGGGAAATCACAGAGGTACGAGGGCAAGCAAGCGATAGTCACCGGAGGTACCCGTGGCATCGGAGAGGCCGCCGCCCGCCGACTCGCCGCCGCAGGGATGAGCGTGGTCATGGTCGGCCGTAGCGACGCGACGCTGCGACAGGCCGCCGACAGGATCCGGGCGACGGTTCCGGACGCCGACCTTCGCCTGGAGAGCGCGGACCTGTCGCTGATCCGGGAGGTCCGCGCACTGGCCGACCGACTCGCTGACAGCACGTCACCCAGTGTGGTGATCAACAACGCCGCAATAACCGCCGACATCGGCACGCGCACCGACGAGGGCATCCAACTCACCCTGGCCACCAACCACCTGGCGCCCTACGTGCTGATGCGAACCCTCGTCGAGTCCGTCAAGGAGCGCCCCGCCCGGTTCGTCGTGGTCGGCGCAAGCCCCACCGTGCTGAGGTCCTACCCGGTGGACCTGGATGATCTGCACGCACAGAACGCCAGGGCGCTCGGTCGCTTCTCCAGCTTTCGCCCCTTCGCCGCCTATGCACGCACCAAGAACATGAACACGATGTTCGTCTACAGCCTGGCGAGACGGGTGGCGGACAGTGGCATCACCGTCAACGGAGCCCACCCCGGGATCATCGCCCAGACCGGCCTCTCCCGTGACGCGCGCGGACTGGGCAAGATGCTGGACACGATGGTGAACCTCAACCCTTTGCGGAAGACACCCGACCAGGGAGCCGACAACCCGGTATGGGTCGCGACCGATCCCGGCCTGGACGGCGTGAACGGACGCTTCTTCGTGGACCGCAAACAGGTCACCACGCCCGACCACACGCTCTCCGTCGAACGCTGCGAGGCCCTCTGGGAGCGCAGCGCGGAACTGGTCGGCATGCAGCCATAGACATGGTGCTGACAGCCGACAACCGCCGCGTACAGAACCCCGGCTGAAGTGTCGACCGCGGTCGGCGTCAACCGGGGTTCTTCGTCGCCCACCGGAAGGGCCTGACGACTCGTTACAGGGGCTTGGCTGTACGAATGGCGACTCGGACTGACATCAACCAAGGAAAGTGCTGGTGGAGCCCAGGGGACTCGAACCCCTAACCCCTGCCTTGCAAAGGCAGTGCTCTGCCAGTTGAGCTAGGGCCCCGTACGCGGGCTGAGGCGCCCGCCGATCGGAACGGTGACGGTCAGCGCAGGTCCGGGGAGGTGGTGGCCTCGTGCCAGAGCGCGCGCTCGTCGTTCGCTTCCTTGATCTTCTTGGCCACCACGGCGGCCACACCGACGACGCCGGCCAGGATCAACAGCTTCTTGAACATGGGGCCTGCCCCTTACGCTCGACGCACCGTCGGACCATTGCGGTGGGGCTAGCTGGAATCGAACCAGCGACCTCAGAGTTATCAGCTCTGCGCTCTAACCGACTGAGCTATAGCCCCGCGTAGCGACGAGCAAGGTTAACCCATCCGCTCACGCCGCCCCAAATCGGGGTGGACCCTCGGGACTGCCCGACACCGTCGTCCTCGAAACTACCCGAGAGCCGGTGGTGAGCCCACCGAGATACCCCGGACGCCCCGGGTCGGGGCCGGAAACGGCGACCGGGCCGGCCGCGAGGAGCGGCCGGCCCGGAGGCGATGTTCCCGAGGTGTCAGTCGCGCTCGGCGAGCGTCAACTCGATGCCACCGACCAGGTCGGCGCAGACGTTGTAGACGAACGCCCCGAGCGTGGCCAGCGCGGTGAACAGGACGACGTTGACCAGACCGATCAGCGCCGAACTGAAGATCACGCCACGTGCGGTGATCTGGAAACCGCTGGTGCCCTGCCCACCACCCGCGTTGACCAGGTCACCCAGGCTGTCGTTCACGCTGGTGAAGACGCCCATCGCGTCCAGCGCGAGGTAGAGCACCGAGGTCGCGACAACGATGACGATGAACAGCACCACCGACACGGCGAACGCGAACTTCATCACGGACCAGGGGTCGATCCGCTTGAGGTTCAGCCGGGCCCGACGCGGTCCGCGCGACGCGGCCGAACTGACCGAGGTACGCGCGGCGCGTACCGCCTCGCCCACCCGCGCGGCACCGACGGCCGACGAGCCGACTCCCGGGGGCAGGCCACCTCCGTTAGCCGGGCGACCCGCACCGAGCGGACGGTTGGCGTCCGGCTTCGGGCCGAGACCGGTGATCCGTGGCTGGGTACCTGTCGTGCCGGTACTCATCGCCGGCAGCACGCCGGTGGTGCCCGGCGAGGGCTGACCCGGGCGAGGTCCGCTCTTCGTCGGGGTCGACGGCTTGCCGGCGGCGCTGGCGGCAGCTGTCGGTGTGCCCGGGGAGACGGCGGCCTCGGCACCCGGCTTGTCGCCGGACGCCTCGGCGTCCTTCTCGTCTGTGGGCTTGTCGGGCGGCGGAGCCATACCGGGTGCCCGGGTGAACTTCGGGGCAGGCGCGTCGGCGGGAACGGTCGCCCGGCCCACGGCCGCGCGGCCGGTCGCTGGCGTGCCGGTCTTCGCGGCATCCTCGTCGACCGGGTTGGCCGAGGTCCCCGCGTTCCCCGACTTCGCCTGTGTCTCCGTCATTCAACTAGTCCTGTTCGTCAGGCTCGTCGGCATTGCGAGCAATCGCCACGATAGTCACGCCATCCGGGAGGTCCATCAGCTTGACCCCCATTGTGTTCCGGTCGCGTGTACGGCGTACAGGCTTCACCGGAGTCCGGATAACGCCACCGTTGCTGGTGATGGCAAACAGCTCGTCGTCCGGGTCGATCACGACGGCACCGACCAGACCACCGCGCCGTTCGGTGATCTTCGCAGTCAGTACGCCCTTACCTCCCCGGCCCTGCACCGGGTATTCCTCGATCGGGGTACGTTTCGCGTATCCCCCGTTCGTGGCGACGAGCACGTCCAGCCCCTCGCGGACCACCTCCATGGCCAGCAGCTCGTCCTCGTCGCTGAAGCGCATGCCGATCACACCCGACGTGGCCCGGCCCATCGGCCGCAGCGCGTCGTCCGTCGCGTTGAACCGGATGGCCTGCGCGTTCTTGGAGACCAGCAGCAGGTCCTCGCCGGGGTCGACCAGCGCAGCACCGACCAGCTCGTCCTCATCGCGCAGGTTGATCGCGATGATTCCGCCGGACCGGTTGGAGTCGAACTCCTCAAGCCGCGTCTTCTTCACCAGGCCGTTCTTCGTCGCCAGGACCAGGTAGGGCGCCACCTGGTAATTCGGGATCTCGATGATCTGTGCGATCTGCTCATCTGGTTGGAACGCCAGCAAGTTGGCCACGTGCTGGCCCTTGGCCACCCTACTGGCCTCCGGAAGCTCGTACGCCTTGGCCCGGTACACGCGCCCCTTGTTGGTGAAGAACAGCATCCAGTCGTGCGTCGAGCATACGAAGAAGTGGCTGACGATGTCGTCCTGCCGCAACGTGGCACCGCTGACACCCTTGCCGCCGCGCCGCTGCGAGCGGTAGAGATCCACCTTCGTCCGCTTGGCGTACCCGGTGCGGGTGATGGTGACCACCACGTCCTCGCGGGCGATGAGGTCCTCCATCGAGACCTCGCCGTCGAAGGGAATGATCTGGGTACGCCGGTCGTCGCCCCACTTCGCGACGATCTCGCCCAGCTCCTCCGAGACGATCCGCCGCTGCCGCTCCGGCTTGGCCAGGATGTCCTTGAGGTCGGCGATCTCCAGTTCCAGCTTGGCCAGGTCGTCGAGGATCCGCTGCCGCTCCAGCGCGGCGAGGCGGCGCAGCTGCATGTCCAGGATCGCGGTCGCCTGGATCTCGTCGATCTCCAGCAGCCGGATCAGGCCCTGCCGGGCGTCCTCGACCGTGGGCGAACGCCGGATCAGGGCGATCACCTCGTCCAGTGCGTCCAGCGCCTTGGAGAGACCCCGCAGGATGTGCGCCCGCTCCTCGGCCTTGCGCAGCCGGAATGCCGTCCGTCGCCGGATCACCTCGATCTGGTGCTCGACGTAGTAGCGGATGAACTGCGCCAGGTTCAGCGTGCGCGGCACCCCGTCGACCAGCGCCAGCATGTTCGCGCCGAAGGTCTCCTGGAGCTGGGTGTGCTTGTAGAGGTTGTTCAGCACCACCTTCGCGACCGCGTCGCGCTTGAGCACCAGCACGATCCGCATACCGGTACGCCCGGAGGACTCGTCCCGGATGTCGGCGATCCCGCCGAGCTTGCCCTCCTTGATCAGCTCGGCGATCCGCTCGGCCAGGTTGTCCGGGTTCACCTGGTACGGCAGCTCGCTGACCACCAGCGCCGGCCGACCGCGCTTGTCCTCCTCGACCTCGACCACCGCGCGCATCCGGATCGAGCCCCGACCGGTGCGGTACGCGTCCTGGATGGCGGACTGGCCGACGATCAGACCGTGGGTGGGGAAGTCCGGACCCTTGACGATCTCCAGCAGCGCTTCCAGCGTGGTGGCCTCGTCCGCCTCCGGGTTCTCCAGGCACCACTGCACCGCCGCACCGATCTCCCGCAGGTTGTGCGGCGGGATCTTCGTGGCCATGCCGACCGCGATGCCCTCGGAGCCGTTGATCAGCAGGTTCGGGATCCGCGACGGCAGGATGGTGGGCTCCTTGGCCCGGCCGTCGTAGTTGTCCTGGAGGTCGACGGTGTCCTCGTCGATGTCCCGCAGCATCTCCATGGCGAGCGGGTCGAGCTTGCACTCGGTGTTGTGGCTGACGAACCCGTCGGAGACGAACGAGTGGTCGTCGGTGTCCACCCGGATGCTGTAGACCGGCTGCACACCCGCGTCGGTGACCCCGGCCACCTCGGCGTAGTAGAAGCGACCGTCCACCAACGGCTCGACCACGTCGAGCACCTCGGACTCGGTGATCCGGGCGGCGATCTCGTCGCGATCGCGCTCCCAGCGCTCGATCCGGTCCACGTTGTGCCGGCGCAGCCAGTCCCGCTCGGTCCAGCGGCTCGCGCCGTGCTCCCGGATGAAGTCACCGACCAGCGGCACGTGGTCGCTGGAGAGCGCCGTGCTGCTCGCCGGGACCGAGGCCAACTCCGACTCCAGCTTGGCCTGCTTACGGCCGAGGAAGCCGACCTGGCCGGCGAAGATCCGCGCGTCCCGGCGGTTGGTCACCACGACCTTGATCTCGCCGTCGTCGTACCGGCACTGGCGGCTGACGACGCCGAACTCCAACAGCAACTGCTGCACCTCGCGGGCGAGCCGCTCGCTGCGCGTGGAGTACGAGATCTGGATGGTGTTGCGCGGCAGCAGCGAGGAGGAGCCGTCCCCCTCGAAGAGGGCCTGGAGGAAGGCCCGCTTGATCGCGGCCGACCCCTGCCAGACGAACTCCGGCACGAACTTGTCGGCGCTGCGCGCACCGACCATCTCACCGAGGACGCTGGCCCGGAGCGCGGAGAGGTCCTGGATGTCGAGTTCGTGCAGGACACTCCCGGACGCGATCACCCGCTCGTTGACGTACCGACGACCGCCGACAGCGAGGTCGTACGCCGCCAGGACGCGGACGAAGAACTCGCGGTCGACGTTGTTGAAGCCCGCACGGGTCTCGGAGACCCAGCCCTCACTGACGAAGGCACCCGCGAGGACAGCGGCCTCGACGTGCTCCAGCATCGGGTAACCGATCTCGTCCGGCACACTGCGCTGGAGCACCACCCGGTCACCGGGGGAGATCTCGGCGAGCAGCTTCCAGAGCAGCGTCGGCACACCGGCCACGTCCACCAGGCAAAGCACCGGGTGATTGTGGGTGCCGGTCAGCTCGTACCCCTCGCGGGTGCGCAGCCGCAGCGTCGGGTGCTCGCCGGAGTGGAAGAACTTCGAGGCGCGGACCAGGTCGCCGTTGCGGTCACGGACCTTGAGGTCGATGTCGCTCTCGCTGCTCGACGCCGCGGCCGGCACCACGTCGCCGATCCGCACGCTGCCACCAGCGGTACGAATACGAACATCTGCGGTCAAACAGTAACGCATAGCCGCAGCAGGGTCGTTTCCGGGCGAACCGAAGTTGCCGTTGCCGTCCACCAGCGGGTAGCGCAGCGACCAGGGCTGGGCCATCCGGACCAGGGCGTCGTAGATGGCCGAGTCCCCGTGCGGGTGGAACTGGCCCATCACGTCGCCGACGACGCGCGAACACTTGACGTAACCACGGTCCGGTCGGTAGCCCGAGTCGAACATGGCGTAGAGGATCTTGCGGTGGACCGGCTTGAGCCCGTCCCGGACGTCCGGCAGCGCCCGCCCGACGATGACGCTCATCGCGTAGTCGAGGTAGGAGCGCTGCATCTCCACCTCGAGCCCGACCGGCTCGATGCGGTCGTGGGCGACCACGGCAGCCGGCGCCTCGGGGACCTCGGGCTCGTTCGGTGTGGACTCGGGGGAATCGGTCACTGTTAACCCTTATCAGACTGAGAGTCGTTTTTGTGCCTGTGGATAACTGCTGTGGATAGCGGCCAAGTTGTGGATAACTCTGTGGACCGGCCTGCCGGACCGGAGTCCCGACCCGGCAGGCGCGCCCGTCAGATGTCCAGGAAGCGGACGTCCTTGGCGTTGCGCTGGATGAACGAACGGCGTGCCTCGACGTCCTCGCCCATCAGGACGCTGAACAGCTCGTCGGCGGTGGCGGCGTCGTCCAGGGTGACCTGACGCAGCGTCCGGGTCGCCGGGTTCATCGTGGTCTCCCACAGCTCCGGGTAGTTCATCTCGCCGAGGCCCTTGAACCGCTGGATGTCGTCCGGCTTGGCGTTCGGCTTCTTCTGCTGACGCAGCGCGATCAGCCCGTCGCGCTCCCGGTCGGAGTACGCGTACTGCGCGTCGTCGCCCTTCTTGTTCCACTTGATCTTGTAAAGCGGCGGGGCGGCGAGGTAGACGTGACCGAGCTCGACCAGTGGCCGCATGAAGCGGAACAGGAGAGTGAGCAGCAGCGTCTGGATGTGCTGTCCGTCGACGTCGGCGTCGGCCATCAGCACCACCTTGTGGTAGCGCAGCTTCTCCATGTCGAAGTCGTCGTGGATGCCGGTGCCCAGCGCGGTGATCAGCGCCTGCACCTCGTTGTTCTTGAGCACCCGGTCGATCCGGGCCTTCTCCACGTTGAGGATCTTGCCGCGGATCGGCAGGATCGCCTGGGTACGCGGGTCACGGCCCTGCTTGGCCGAGCCGCCCGCCGAGTCACCCTCGACGATGAACACCTCGGACTCGCGCGGGTCGGTCGACTGGCAGTCGGCCAGCTTGCCCGGCATCGAGCCGGACTCCAGCAACGACTTGCGACGGGCCAGCTTGCGCGCCTGCTGGGCGGCGATCCGGGCGCGGGCGGCCTGGGACGCCTTGGTGATGATGATCTTCGCTTCGGCCGGGTTGCGGTCCAGCCAGTCGACCAACCGGTCGTTGCAGACCCGCTGGACGAAGCTCTTCACCGGCGTGTTGCCGAGCTTGGTCTTGGTCTGACCCTCGAACTGCGGGTTGGTCAGCTTGACCGAGATGATCGCCGCGAGGCCCTCGCGGATGTCCTCGCCGGAGAGCTTCTCGTCGCCCTTGAGCAGCTTCTTGTCCGCGCCGTAGCGGTTGACCACGCTGGTCAGCGCGGCCCGGAAGCCCTCCTCGTGGGTGCCGCCCTCGTGGGTGTTGATGTTGTTGGCGAAGGTGTAGACCGATTCGCCGTACGACTCGTTCCACTGCATGGCGATCTCGAGCGACATGCCCTCTTCCTCGGCACCGAACTCGATCACCGTCTTGTGCATCGGGCTCTTCGAGGCGTTGAGGTGCCGGACGAAGTCGGCGATGCCGCCCTCGTACTGGAAGGTCACCTCGCGGAGCTTGCCCTCCTCGCCCTCGGCGACCCGCTCGTCGAGCAGATGGATCTTGAGGCCACGGGTCAGGAAGGCCATCTCCTGGAGGCGGCGGTAGATGGTCTGGAAGTCGAAGTCGACCGTCTCGAAGACGTCGGGGTCGGGCCAGAAGGAGACCGCCGAGCCGGTGGTGTCGGTCGGCTCGCCCTTCTCCAGGGTGGTGGGCTTGGAGTGGTGGTACTCCTGACGCCAGACGAAGCCGTCCTTGTGGATCTCCACCGCCATCTTGGTGGAAAGGGCGTTGACGACCGAGACGCCGACGCCGTGCAGGCCGCCGGAGACCGCGTACGCCTTGCCGTCGAACTTGCCGCCGGCGTGCAGCACGGTCAGCGCCACCTCGACGCCCGGCTTCTTCAGTTTGGGGTGCAGGTCGACCGGGAAGCCACGCCCGTTGTCGGTGACCCGTACGCCTCCGTCGGCGAGCAGCACCACGTCGATCGTGTCGCAGTGACCGGCCAGCGCCTCGTCCACCGCGTTGTCGACGACCTCCCACACCAGGTGGTGCAGGCCCCGCTCGCCGGTGGACCCGATGTACATACCGGGCCGCTTACGGACCGCCTCCAGACCTTCGAGGACGGTGATCGACTCGGCGCCGTACTGCTGATTGTCCTGCGCTGCCACCCTCGGCCACTTTCTCGCGCCGTCCGCGCCGTCAGGCACGTCCGGCGCAGGTTCGGCGGACAGGACGCGACGTCGGCACGCAGACCGGCACCGGGAACAATTCCGGGTTACGGGTCGAACGCGCCGGTCGCCGCGGGTGCCCGCGGATCGCGATCGGCTCGACCCGAGTCGGACAATGATCGCGGGCCCGTGTCGGACCCGTGACCCGTCGCTCCGCACCGGGTCTTCGTCTCACACCAATCTTACTGTGCGCGGGCGACAGAACCACCACTCGGCACCCCTTCGCGGCGGCTGAGATTAACGCAGCGGGCCGAACCGCGCTGTCTGCTACTCCCCCTACACGCAAGGGCATGATCGCCGGATCCGTCGCGTGACGGCGACACGACCCGGGTGACGGCCCCGACGGTGCTACTGGCCGGTATCGCCCACCATTGGCGTTGCCGCCCTTCAGGTGGCGGGCCGGCCTTGATCTTTCACGGCCGGAACCGGACGATCGACCCGATTGACCCACCGTGCCCGTTGAGAGGTGACACCAAGATGGGGCTGGACAACGTCGCGGTCCAGTGGCCGCGGACCGGCCAGTTCTACGATCCGGTCGCGCCGGCCGACTTCGTCGACTTCGGCGAGATCGTCGACGTACCGGGGATCTCGGCGCCGACCGCCGCGCTCGCCGAACTGATCGCGAAGACAGGTACGGTCCGGGCCACCGCGTACACAGAGGTGGTCGATCTGATCCTCGGACTCGACGGTGTGCTCTACGCCACAGACGCGGCGGCGGAGGACGAGGACCCGGTCATCGACCCGGACGGGTGCGCCTGGATCGCGGGCGGCATCGAACGCTTCGTCATCACGCACCGGCCGCACGGCGAGGCGGTCACGTTCGAGTCGGTCGGCACCGTACTGCGGTCGCTGCTCGCCGACGGTCGCCTGGCCGAGCAGCAGTTGCGGTGGCTGGACAGCAGGCTGGACGCCCTGCTGGACGAGAGCGGCGCACCCCCGCAGTGGACCTTCACCTGCGCCGAGTTGAGCGTGGTGGCCGCCTTCTACCGGCGTTGCGCCGAGCGGGGCTTCGCCGTCTACGCCGAGTCGGCGGCGCCGCGCCGGGCCGCACAGTCCTGACGCGCAGGCGTACGCCGCACCTTCCGGGGTGCGGCGTACGCCACACGCATTCCGTCAGCCGTACGTGTCCCGGGGGCCACGGCCGCGTACCCGCCGTGGCCCGCGAGACCAGGAGGGCGCGGCCGGGCCGTGGATGTGCAGCTTGCGCACCACGTTGTGGCCGACCTCCCGGCCGATCTGTTGCAGCAGCGACCCGGCGAGCAGGCGGAGCTGGGTGGCCCAGGCGGTGGACCTGGCCTCCACGGTCAGCTCGCCGTTCTCCAGCTTGACCGGGCGGCTGTGCTGGGCCACCTCCGGCCCGACGACCCGCTCCCAGGCACCGAAGACGGTCGCCTCGGCGGCCGGCTGCTGCCATCCGCGCGCCTTCACCAGCCGCGCCAGCACCGTGCCGAGCAGTTGCGGATCACGCGGGTCGGGCCCCGGGCCGGAGTAGCCGCGCAACCGCCGCTCGCCCGTACCCGCTCCGGCGGCGCCGCGTCGGCGCGGCTTGGCGGCCTCCCGACGGGCCTTCGCCGCGTCCAGCACCGCCCGAGCGAGCTGCGGCCCGGACGCGCCGTCGTCACC
>NZ_SISL01000124.1:0-14116 GCF_004307965.1 Verrucosispora sp. SN26_14.1
CGTCCCGACCGTCGGCGCGGCACCCGCCCAGGCCGCGCCCACCCTGCTGTCCCAGGGCCGCCCGGCCACCGCGTCCTCCACCGAGGGTGGCGCCTACCCCGCCTCGGCCGCCGTCGACGGCAACTCCGGCACCCGCTGGTCCAGCGCCTTCGGCGACCCGCAGTGGCTCCGCGTCGACCTGGGCGTCCGGGCCACCCTCACCCAGGTCACGTTGGCCTGGGAGGCCGCGCACGCCCGTGCCTTCCAGATCCAGGTCTCCGACGACGGCGCCGCCTGGACCACCGTGTACAGCACGGGTACCGCGACCGGCGGCACCCAGACCGTCGCCGTCAGCGGCGCCGGCCGCTACGTGCGGATGTACGGCACCCAGCGGGCCACCGGATACGGCTACTCGCTGTGGGAGTTCCAGGTCTGGGGCGAGACCGGCGGCGGCACCGGTGACCCGGTCGAGCCGACCGACCCGCGTAACCCGAACCTCGGCCCGAACACGTTCGTCTTCGACCCGTCCACCCCCACCGCGACCATCCAGAGCCGGCTGAACACGCTCTTCACCCAGCAGGAGACCAACCAGTTCGGGCCGCAGCGCTACGCCGTGCTGTTCAAGCCCGGCACCTACACCGCCGACGTCAACCTCGGCTTCTTCACCCAGGTCGCCGGACTCGGCATGTCACCCGACGACGTCAACCTCAACGGGCACGTGCGGGTCGAGGCGAACTGGTTCAACGGCAACGCCACCCAGAACTTCTGGCGGGCCGCCGAGAACCTGTCGGTGACGCTGCCCACCGGGGTGCAGGTGGAACGCTGGGCGGTGTCGCAGGCCGCACCGTACCGGCGGATGCACCTGCGCGGCGCGCAGAACCAGATCCAACTCTGGAACGGCCACGACGGCTGGTCCAGCGGCGGCCTGATGGCCGACACCCGCATCGACGGCCTGGTCGTCTCCGGCTCACAACAGCAGTGGTACTCCCGCAACAGCGAGTTCGGCAACGGCTGGACCGGCTCGGTGTGGAACATGGTCTTCCAGGGCGTGGCCGGCGCACCCGCACCGAGCTTCCCCAACCCGTCGCACACCGTCGTCCCCACCACCCCCGTGGTGCGGGAGAAGCCGTTCCTCTACGTCGACGGCACCGGCGAGTACCGCGTCTTCGTGCCCGCGCTGCGCACCAACTCCACCGGCACCACCTGGTACAACAAGATCCCCGCCGGCTCGTCGATCTCGCTGGCCGACTTCTTCGTCGTCCGGCCCGGCACCTCGGCGGCCACCATCAACGCCGCCCTCACCCAGGGCAAGAACCTGCTGTTCACCCCCGGCGTGCACCGGGTCACCGCACCGATCCAGGTCAACCGGGCCAACACGGTGGTCCTCGGCCTCGGCCTGGCCACCATCCAGACCGACAACGGCACCGTCGGCATGCGGGTCGCCGACGTGGACGGCGTCAAGGTCGCCGGCATCATGTTCGAGGCCGGCACCACCACCTCACCGGTCCTGATGGAGGTCGGCCCGTCCGGCTCGTCGGCCGACCACGCCGCCAACCCCACCTCGCTGCACGACGTCTTCTTCCGCATCGGCGGACCGGGCGTCGGCCGCGCCACCACCAGCCTCGTCGTCAACAGCGACGACGTGATCGGCGACCACATGTGGCTGTGGCGCGCCGACCACGGTGACGGCGTCGGCTGGACCGTCAACACCGCCGACACCGGGCTGGTCGTCAACGGCGACGACGTCACCATGTACGGCCTCTTCGTCGAGCACTACCAGAAGTACCAGACGATCTGGAACGGCGACCGCGGGCGCACGTACTTCTACCAGAACGAGCTGCCGTACGACCCGCCGAACCAGGCCGCCTGGATGAACGGGTCGACCCGGGGTTACGCCGCGTACAAGGTGGCCGACTCGGTGACCGGTCACCAGGCGTGGGGGCTGGGCAGCTACGCCTACTTCAACGTCGACCCGTCGGTGGTCGCCGAACGCTCCTTCGAGGTCCCGAACAACCCGAACGTGCGCTTCACCAACATGGTGACCGTGTCGCTCGGCGGCGTCGGCACCATCAACCGGATGATCAACAACACCGGGAACACGGTCAACAGCGCCAACCAGGTCGCGTACCTGACCACCTACCCGTAGGACCACCGTCGGGTGCCGGGCCGTGCGCCCGGCACCCGACGCCGGTCTAGAGCGCGGCCGCGGTGCGGACCAGCCCGGCCACCGACCGCGAGCGGCTGTGCGCGGGCCAGGCGAGCACGGTCGATACGTACGCGGCGTCGGTCAGCGGTACGGCGGTGTGCGCGCTCCACAGCCAGGACCGCGACGAGGCACAGAGGACCGCCATGGTGTGCCCGAGGGCGATCAACTGGGCCACCTGCGACTGGTCGTGGATCTCCGGCCCCGGGCCCGGTTCGTAGCTGCCGTCCGGACGCGGCCACCGGGCCACCGGCAGATCCGGCAGGTCACTGATCTCCGCCATGCTCAGCGAGGTACGCGCGGCGAGCGGATGCCCGGCCGGCAGGATCGCCACCTGCTGCTCGGTCAGCAGGTCCTCGGTGTCGAAGCCGGCCAGGTCGTCGAAGGGCCGCTGCATCAACGCCACGTCGGCGCGACCGTCCCGCAGCATCCGCGCCTGGTCCCCCATCCCGCACAACAGCACCTCGATCTCGGCCGCGCCGGGCTCCGCCGCGTACGCCGTGAGAAGTGTGCGCAGCATCTCGTGGTTGGTGCCGGCCTTGGTGGCCAGAGTCAGTCGGTCCGGGGCGGTCGCCGCCCGACGGGTCCGGCGGGCGGCCGCCGACGTGGCGTCGAGGATCGTGCGGGCCTCGTCCAGCAGCACCCGACCCGCGCCGGTGAGCGTGACGCCGCGCCGGTCACGGTCGAACAGTGTCACTCCGAGACGCCGTTCGAGCTGCCGGATCGCCCGCGACAGCGGCGGCTGGGCCATGCCGAGGCGCTCCGCCGCGCGGGTGAAGTGCAGCTCCTCCGCGACGGCCACGAAGTACCGCAACTCGCGGGTCTCCAGCGTGTCCACCTCCCGACGGTACTGCGCCGATACCGGTGAGGTATCAGCACGGACCGAAACGGTGTAAGGACACCGCTGCCTGCCGCGCCACCATCGGCGTCATGAACGACACGAAGACCGCGCTGATCACCGGCGCGAACAAGGGACTCGGCTACCAGATCGCGGCCGGCCTGGGCGTACGCGGCTACCGGATCGCGGTCGGCGCCCGCGACGAGGCCCGGGGCGAGGCGGCCGTGAAGACGCTGCACGCCGCCGGGGTGGACGCGTTCACCGTGCCCCTGGACGTCACCAGCGACCGCAGCGTCACCGAGGCCGCCCACCGTATCGATCGCCAGGGCGGACGCCTGGACGTCCTGGTCAACAACGCCGGCATCTCCGGACCGACCGGGCCGGGGTGGGCGCAGGACCCGACCACCCTCGACCTGGACGTCGTCCGCGCCGTCGTGGACACCAACGTCCACGGCGTCATCCGGGTGACCAATGCGATGCTGCCGCTGCTGCGCCGCTCCCCCGCCCCGCGCATCGTCAACGTCTCCAGCAGCGTCGGATCCCTCACCTGGCAGACCGATCCCACCGTCGAGGTCGGCCCGATCATGGCCGCCTACTCACCGACGAAGTCGTACCTCAACGCGGTGACCGTGCACTACGCCCGACAACTCGCCGGCACCGGCATCCTGGTCAACGCCGCCTGCCCCGGCCTGGTCGCCACCGACTTCACCGGCGGCCTCGGACGCCCGGCCGACGAGGCCGCCGCCACCCCGATCCGGCTCGCCACCCTGCCCGACAGCGGCCCCACCGGCACCTTCTCCAACGACGACGGCCCCATCCCCTGGTGATCTCCGGCCGCCCCCTCGACCGCTCTCCGGCCGCCGAGGGGGCGGCCCTCGGTCCCGGTCGTCCCGCGAGTGCTCTCGCGGCGGCGTGCGCCTGACGACCGCCGACCACCTGACCCCGGCGTGCAGGGCGATCTCCGGCTTCCGGCCCGGCTGCTACGGCACCGCAGTCTCGCGGTCCCGGTGACCGGCGCCATACCGGGCGACGATGGTGCGGACGGCTTCTTCCACCACCGCCGTCATGCGGGCCGGGGTCACCGTCCAGTCTGGAAGCAGAAGACGCGGCCAGAACAGGTAGTTGGAGATCATCCCGAGGAACTGCGTGGCGGCCATCTCCGGGTCGGCGATGTCCGCGGTCCCCGCGTCGCACTCCGCCAGGAGGTAGATCCGGACGGACTCGAAGTACGGCAGTTTGCCCTGCGAGAAGTGCGCCTTGGCCAACTCGGGAAAGCGTGGCAGTTCGGCGATGACGATGCGGAACAGATCGGTCATCTCCGGCTGGCTCACCAGCGTCGCGTAGCGCCGTCCGAGAGCCGTCAGCCCGGTCGTCAGGTCACCGGCGGGTGGCACGTCGGCGACGTCGCTCTCGGCCCACGAGTCGATGACGATGGCATCGAACAATGCCGCCTTCGTCGGAAACTGCTTGAACAGCGTCGCTTTCGAGACGCCGGCGCTGTCGGCGACACGCGCCAGGGACGCCCGGTCGTAGCCCAACTCAAGGAAGAGCTCGGTGGCGGCCTGCACGATGAGCGCGCGCTTCTCCTCCGCCACGCGCTGGTGATAGGCCGACGGCGCTGGAGTCATGCGACCATCATAGCGAGGTGAGTGGGTTGACTCACCACCCGACAGGGCGTAACTTCGGGGTAGTGAGTCGCTCGACTCACCACCCGGTCTCGGGTAGTCGTCTCTCGTCCGTACTCGGAGGATCCGATGTCCCTCTTCGCTGATCAGACCGTTCTCGTGACCGGCGGCACCGGCGGGCAGGGGGCCAGCCACGTGCGGGCCCTGCACGCCGAAGGCGCCAACGTCGTCATCGGTGCCAGGAACGCCGAGCGTGGGGCTGACCTCGCCGCCGAGTTGGGCGACAGGGCGCGTTCCGTCCGCCTCGACGTGTCCCAGGAGGAGTCGTGGGCCGCTGCCGTCACGGAAAGCGAGAACGCCTTCGGCGCACTCACGATCCTGGTCAACAACGCCGGGGTACAGAACCCGCCGGCCCTCATCGAGTCCACCGACGTGGCTACCTGGGCTCGCATCCTCGACGTCAACCTCACCGGCACCTTCCTCGGCATCAAGGCAGCCGCCCCGGCGCTACGGCGCGCGGGGGGAGGATCGATCATCAACATCGCCTCCACCATGGGCCTCACCGGCACTGCCTTCTATGCGCCCTACGCCGCCAGCAAGTGGGCGATTCGAGGGCTCACTCAGACCGCCGCCATCGAGTTGGGCCGCGACAACATCCGCGTCAACACCATCCACCCCGGGGTGATCGCCACCCCGTTCATCACCGAGCCGGCGGCCGGCGCCGACGCCCCGATCGCCGACTTCTACTCGCCCGAGCCGTTCGCCGTCCCGCGACTCGGGCAGCCCGCCGACATCACCGCGCTGCTGTTGTTCCTCACCTCGCCGCACGCGACCTTCATCACCGGCGCCGAGTACGTCATAGACGGGGGACTACTCCTCGGCCCCGCACTGCAGAAGGAAGCCGCGTGACCGGCGGCAGCGTCACTTGGCGTTGAAGTAGCTGGCCTCCGGGTGGTGCACCACGATGGCGTCGGTGGCCTGCTCCGGCATGAGCTGGAACTCCTCGGACAACTCCACGCCGATCCGCTCCGCGCCGAGCAGCTCCACGATCTTCGCCCGGTCCTCGAGGTCGGGGCAGGCCGGATAGCCGAACGCGTACCGGCAGCCCCGGTAGTCGGTGCGGAGCAGACCGGCGAGGTCCGTGGGGTCGTCGGCGGCGAGGGTACGGCCGTCGGGCAGGGTCAGCTCGGCCCGGACCCGCTGGTGCCAGTACTCGGCCAGCGCCTCGGTGAGCTGCACGGACAGCCCGTGCACCTCCAGGTAGTCGCGATACTCGTTGCGGGCGAAGAGCTTGGCCGCGTACTCGCTGACCGGATGACCGACGGTGACCAGTTGCAGGGCGACCACGTCCAGGTCGTCGCCGCGCGGACGGAAGAAGTCGGCCAGACAGAGCCGCCGTTCCTGGCGCTGCCGGGGGAAGGTGAACCTGGCCCGCTCGGCGTGGCCGTTCTCGTCCAGCACCACCAGGTCGTTGCCCTCGGAGTACGCCGGGAAGTAGCCGTACACCACGGCCGCCTCCAGCACCTTGTCGGCGATCAGGCGGTCCAGCCAGTAGCGCAGCCGGGGCCGGCCCTCGGTCTCCACCAGTTCCTCGTAGGACGGACCCTTGCCGCCGCGTGCGCCGCGCAGGCCCCACTGGCCCATGAAGGTGGCCCGCTCGTCCAGCAGCGCCGCGTAGTCGGCCAGCGGCACGCCCTTGACGACCCGCGTGCCGAAGAACGGTGCGCTCGGCACCGGCACGTCGGCGGCCACGTCGGAGCGGACCGAGGTGTCGCTCAGCTCCGGAAGCGACTCGGAGACGACGGCGCGCTGCCGTTCCCGACGGGCCCGGCGGGCCGCGAGGGCCGCCTCCCGCTCGGCGTCGACCACGGGAGCGCCGCCGCGCTTGGCGGTCATCACCCGGTCCATCAGAGAGAGTCCCTCGAAGGCGTCGCGGGCGTAGTGCACCTGTCCGGGGAACATCGACCGCAGGTCGTCCTCGACGTACGCCCGGGTCAGTGCCGCACCGCCGAGCAGGACCGGCCAGCGCTCCGCGACCCCGCGCGTGGCCATCTCGACCAGGTTCTCCTTCATGATGACCGTGCTCTTGACCAGCAGGCCCGACATGCCGATGGCGTCGGCGCGGTGCTGCTCGGCCGCGTCGAGGATGGCGGAGATCGGCTGCTTGATGCCGATGTTCACCACCTCGTAGCCGTTGTTGGAGAGGATGATGTCGACCAGGTTCTTGCCGATGTCGTGCACGTCGCCCTTGACGGTGGCGAGCACGATGCGGCCCTTGCCACCGTCGTCGTTCTTCTCCATGTGCGGTTCGAGGTACGCCACCGCGGTCTTCATCACCTCGGCGGACTGGAGCACGAACGGCAGCTGCATCTGGCCGGAGCCGAACAGCTCACCGACGACCTTCATGCCGTCCAGCAGGATGTCGTTGATGATGAGCAGCGGCGCGGTGCCAGCGGCCATCGCCGCGTCCAGGTCGGCCTCCAGGCCGTTGCGCTCGCCGTCGATGATCCGCCGCTTGAGCCGCTCGTTGAGCGGCAGCGCGGCCAACTCCTCGGCCCGGGTGGCGCGCGCCGACGCGGCGTCCACGCCCTCGAAGACCTCGATGAACCGCTGCACCGGGTCGTAGCCCTCGCGACGGCGGTCGTAGACCAGGTCGAGGGCGATCTCGCGCTGCTCGTCGGGAATCTTGGACATCGGCAGGATCTTGCTGGCGTGCACGATCGCCGAGGTGAGGCCGGCCTGCACGCACTCGTGCAGGAAGACCGAGTTGAGCACCTGCCGGGCCGCCGGGTTGAGCCCGAACGAGACGTTCGAGATGCCCAGCGTGAAGTTCACGCCCGGCCAGCGGCGGGCGATCTCCCGAATCGCCTCGATGGTCTCGATGCCGTCGCGGCGGGTCTCCTCCTGACCGGTGGCGATCGGGAAGGTCAGCGCGTCGATCAGGATGTCGGCCCGGCGCAGTCCCCACCGGCCGGTCAGGTCCTCGATCAACCGCTCGGCGACGCGTACCTTCCACTCCGCCGTGCGGGCCTGGCCCTCCTCGTCGATGAGCAGCGCGACCACGGCGGCGCCGTGCTCGGCGACCACCGGCATGATCCGCGCGTAGCGGGAGTCCGGGCCGTCGCCGTCCTCGAAGTTGACCGAGTTGACCACGCACCGGCCGCCGAGCGTCTCCAGCCCGGCCTCGATCACCGCCGGCTCGGTGGAGTCCAGCATGATCGGCAGCGTGGAGGCGGTGGCGAAGCGTCCGGCCAGCTCCCGCATGTCGGTGGTGCCGTCGCGGCCGACGTAGTCGATGCAGAGGTCCAGCAGGTGCGAGCCGTCCCGGGCCTGAGCACGGGCGATCTCCACGCAGGACTGCCAGTCGGCGGCGAGCATCGCGTCCCGGAACGCCTTGGAACCGTTGGCGTTGGTCCGCTCCCCCACCATCAGCACGCTGGCGTCCTGCGCGAACGGCACATGGTGGTAGATCGAGGAGACACCGGCGTCGGCCCGCGGCTCGCGGGCCACCGGCCGCAGCTCGCGCATCCGCTCGGAGAGGACCCGGATGTGCTCCGGCGTGGTGCCGCAACAGCCACCGACCAGCGCGACGCCGTACTCGACGACGAACCGCTCCAGGGCGTCGGCCATGTCCTCCGGGCCGAGCGGGAAGTACGCGCCGTCGGCGGTGAGCACCGGCAGGCCGGCGTTGGGCATCACCGACACCGGGATGCGGGAGTGCTGGGCCAGGTAGCGCAGGTGCTCGCCCATCTCGGCCGGGCCGGTCGAGCAGTTCAGCCCGATCAGGTCCACGCCGAGCGGCTCGATCGCGGTCAGCGCCGCGCCGATCTCGCTGCCCAGCAGCATGGTGCCGGTGGTCTCGACCGCGACGTGACAGATGATCGGCACCTGGACGCCCGCCTCGGCCATGGCCCGCTTCGACCCGGTCACCGCTGCCTTGACCTGGAGCAGGTCCTGGCAGGTCTCGATGATCAGCGCGTCCGCGCCACCGGCGATCAGACCACCGGCGTTCTGCTGGTACGCGTCGCGCAGCGTGGCGTACGCGGCATGCCCGAGCGTGGGCAGCTTGGTCCCGGGGCCGATCGAGCCGAGCACCCAGCGCGGCCGTTCCGGCGTCGAGTACGCGTCGGCGGCCTCCCGGGCCAGCCGCGCCCCCACCTCGGACAGCTCCCAGATCCGCTCGGGGATGTCGTACTCCGCGAGGTTCGGCAGGTTGGCACCGAAGGTGTTCGTCTCCACACAGTCCGCGCCCGCGGCCAGGTACGCCTCGTGCACCCCGCGCACCACGTCCGGACGGGTGACGTTGAGAATTTCGTTGCACCCCTCCAGACCGTCGAAGTCGTCGAGGCTCAGGTCCGCGGCCTGCAGCATCGTGCCCATCGCCCCGTCGGTGACGAGGATCCGGTCTGTCAGCGCATCGAGCAACGAAGTCCGCACGCTCTCAGGTTAGTGCGACCCGGGTGCCGCGCATCCCCACGTACGGCTCGTTCCCACAATGTGTCGCCGGGATCACCTGCCCGAATTCGACCACTATGCGAGCTACCGGTGGCCGATCCGGTCGCCACCGACGGTGGTGGCCAGCGCCGGATCCGGCGCGGCCGACGGGCCGGGTACGGGCGCGGCACGTAGGCTGACTGATGTGAGGGACATCAGCGACACCACCACGCACGGCGGGCGGCCGACCGGGGCCGTCGGCGACGAGCAGGGTGAGGTGACGGCGTGACCGAGTTCGACGGGTTGCCGGTGCTGCGATCCCCGGTGGCCATCGCCGCCTTCGAGGGGTGGAACGACGCCGCCGACGCCTCGACCGCCGCCGTGGAACATCTGGAACAGGTGTGGGAGGCGCGGCCGATCACCGAACTGGACCCGGAGGACTTCTACGACTTCCAGGTCAGCCGGCCCACCATCACGATGGCCGAGGGCGCCACCCGACGGGTGGAGTGGCCGACCACGCGGTTCACGGTGGCCAGCCCGTCCGGCACCGAACGCGACGTGGTGCTGATCCGGGGCATCGAGCCGAGCATGCGCTGGCGCACCTTCTGCGAGCAGGTGCTGGAGATCTGCCACAGCCTGGAGGTCGAACGGGTGGTCCTGCTCGGCGCGCTGCTGGCCGACGTGCCGTACACCCGGCCACTGCCGATCAGCGGCAGCGCCTCCGACGCCGACGCCGCCCGCCGCTACCAGCTCACCCCCACCCGGTACGACGGACCGACCGGCATCGTCGGCGTGCTCCACGACGCCTGCACCCGCGCGGAGGTGGACGCGGTCTCGTTCTGGGTGCACGTGCCGCACTACGCCAACAACCCGCCCTGCCCCAAGGCCACGCTCGCCCTGCTGCACCGGGTCGAGGAGGTCCTCGACCTGCCGGTGCCGATGGCCGACCTGGCCGAGGAGGCCGCCGAGTGGGAGCAGCGCGTGCGCAGCGCCGCCGAGCAGGACGCCGAACTCGGCGAGTACGTCCGTGAGCTGGAGGAACGCGTCGGCGACGCGGGCATCACCCCGTTGACCGGGGACGAGATCGCGCAGGAGTTCGAGAAGTACCTGCGCCGCCGGGGCGGGTCCGCCGGCCCGACCGCCGGATCCTGGTAGCCCTTCCCCGTTTCTTCGCGACGCCCCGGACACGGTCCACGTGTCCGGGGCGTTCCTGTCTCGCTGGGCGTGTCCGTCGGGTGCTCGTTTCAGGGTGGCGCGGCACGCACCGCGTAGGGCATCCTAGGAACCTAGCTGAGGAGGTCGGGGATGCAGATCAACCCGGGTGCCGCGGAGTTCCCGCACCGGCAGATCGCCGCGCAGCTCAAGACGCAGATCCGCCGGGGCGACTGGGGTCCGGGTGAGCGTCTGCCGTCGATCCCGGCGATCGCCGAGATGTTCGGCGTGGCCAAGCAGACCGTGCAACGCGCCGTCGACCAGCTCCGCGTCGAAGGCATCCTGATCACCAAGCCCGGCTCCGGCACGTACGTACGCGGCACCCGACGGCGACTCAACCGGCTCTCCCGAGGCCGCTACGGCGGCTTCCGGGGCTACCACACCGACCTGGCCGCCCGGTACCGGCAGCAACTCGTCGCCGTCGGCCGCTCCCCCGCACCGCCCGAGGTCGCCGACGCGTTCGGCGTACCCGACGGCACCGAACTGCTCTGCCGCCGCCACCTGGTCCGCACCGAGGACTCACCGGTCGAGGTGGGCGCCTCCTGGTTCCTGCCCACCGACACCGCCGGCACCACACTGGAACGCGCCGAGGCCTTCGGCCGCCCGCTCTACCAGGAGGCCGAGGAGGCCACCGGACGCCGGTACGCGACCGCCACCGACACGATCACCGCACGCCAGCCCAGCCGCGAGGAGGCGGAGACCCTCCAGATCCGGCCGGACACCCCGGTGCTGCACCTGCTGCACGTGGCGTACGACGAGCGGCGCAAACCGATCGAGGTCGCCCAGGCCACCTGGCCCGGCCCGGTCACCACGCTGACCGAGGAGTACCCGATCCCCGCCCCCACCAGCACCCCCGACCCCGACCCCGGCCTGGTCCTCGGCTGACCCCGCTCCCCGGTCCGCGCTCCGGGCCACGCGTCACTGGCGGGGCCCACGTGTCGCCGATCATGGACTTACGGCAGGGTCATATCGGCTCATAAACCAGCGAAACGACTGCCACCACTCCATGATCGACGCAGGCGCAGGCGCAGGCACAGCGCGGCGTGGGGGTCAGAGGCGGATGCCGAGGAGGGCGTCCAGGGTGGTGGCGAAGAGGGCCGGAGCGGACGGATCCTCGACGTCACCGGCCAGCGTGCGGTCGGCCCACTCGTCGGCCAGCCGTACGGCACCCGGGGAGTCGAGGTCGTCGGTGAGGCGGTCGCGTACGCCCGAGAGGAAGGTCTCGCCGGACGGCCCGGCTGGCGCGACGGCGGCCCGGCGCCAGCGGGCCAGGCGCTCCTCTGCGGTGGTCAGCAGGTCGTCGGTCCAGGAGCGGTCGGCGCGGTAGTGGCCGGTGAGCAGGGCCAGCCGGACGGCCATCGGGTCGATCCGGTCGGCGCGCAGCCGGGAGACGAAGACGAGGTTGCCGCGGGACTTGGACATCTTCTCGCCGTCCAGGCCGATCATGCCGGCGTGCACGTAGTGCTCGGCGAAGGGCAGCGTGCCGGTCAGCCGTTCGGCGTGCGCGGCGGAGCACTCGTGGTGCGGGAAGACCAGGTCGTTGCCGCCGCCCTGGACACCGATGGTGGCGCCGAGCAGGTTCAGCGCGATGACGGTGCACTCGATGTGCCAGCCGGGGCGGCCGGGGCCGAGGTCGCCGCCCGGCCAGGAGGGTTCGCCCTCGCGGGCGCCGCGCCACAGCAACGGGTCCAGCGGGTCGCGCTTGCCGGCCCGGTCCGGGTCGCCGCCGCGCTCGGGGAAGATCTCCAGCATCTCGTCCCGGGACAGGTTCGACTCGTAGCCGAAGCGCGGTGCGGTGGAGACGTCGAAGTAGACGTCGCCGGTGCCGTCCTCGATGCGGTACGCGGCGCCGTCCTTGAGCAGCAGCAACACCTTCTCGGCGATGTCCGGGATCGACTCCACGGCGCCGACGTAGTGTGCCGGCGGGATGATCCGCAGCGCCTCCATGTCCTCCCGGAACAGCGCTGTCTCCCGCATCGCCAGGACCTTCCAGTCCTCGCCGTCGCGTTCGGCGCGCTCCAGCAGGGGGTCGTCGATGTCGGTGACGTTCTGCACGTACCGCACCTCGTGGCCCGCGTCGCGCCACATCCGCTGCACCAGATCAAAGGTGATCATGGTGGCGGCGTGTCCCAGGTGGGTGGCGTCGTACGGGGTGATACCGCAGACGTACATGGAGGTCGGTCCCTCGGTCGGGTGCACACCCTGCCGCGCCGAGTCGTACAACCTCAGCGGCCCACCCCTGCCCGGCAGCCGCGGCACCTCGTGCCCCACCCAAGACTCCATGACCGCCAGCCTAGCCAGCCGACCGTAGGCGTCACGCCGGGCTCTCCAGTGATCAAGCCGACATGGTCACACCGGCGGCCACGGCACGGCCGGCCAGTCGTGGGACGGCTGCGGGAAACGGCACTCCTCGCGGAGCCGACCGATCCGAGCGGCCAGTTCGGTGATCTCACCGATGGTGAGGTGGTCGGCGAGGTCGTCGCCGAGCGGACCGGCGACCTGGACGGCGAGCCGGTCCAACGTCTCGACGGCGTCGGGCGGCAACTGTCGGCCGGCCCAACCCCACAGCACCGTCCGCAGCTTCTCCTCCACGTGGAAGCTGACGCCGTGGTCGACGCCGTACAGCCGGTCGTCCGGACCGACCAGCACATGGCCGCCCTTGCGGTCGGCATTGTTGATCACCGCGTCGAGCACCGCGAGTCGGGCCAGTCGCGGGTCGTCGGCGTGGGCCAGCGCGTACGCCGTGCCGTCGTCGTCGCGGGCCGCCGCCACCGGGAACCAGCGGGGCGGTACGGCGTCGGCCGGCACGAACCCGACGAGCGGCTCGGCGTCGTCCGGCTCGTCGATCCACAGTTGGCAGGAGCCCGGGCCGAACGGGCCGTCCCGCAGCACCGTGGGCGGCACCAGGTCCCAGCCGCTGGCGGCGGAGACCAGGTAGGCAGCCACCTCCCGGCCGGCCAGCGTGCCGTCCGGGAAGTCCCACAGCGGGCGCTCACCGCGTACCGGCTTGTAGACGCAGCGGGCGGTCTCGCCGCCCAGGGTGAGGACACCCCGCAGGGTGGTGTTGGAGGCGTCGACCAGCCGGCCCTCGATGCTCAGGTCACCGTCGCGCAGCAGCCGCAACGCCGCGCCACCGTCCTGCCGAGGTGCCAGGCCGGACGAGGTCACCGGTGGTAGCCGTTGTTCCGGGGGCAGAGGTGGCCGGCCGGGTCGAGCGGCTGGCCGCACAGCGGACACGGGGGACGGCCGGCGTTGACCACCCGCCGCGCCCGCTCGATGAACTCGCGGGTCGCCTCCGGCGTCAGCCGGACCCGGAGCCGGTCGAGGTCCTCGTCCGGCTCGACGTCGTCGGCCTCGTCCTCCTCCGACTCCCCCAGCTCCAACTCGCTCTCCGCCTCGCCGACGGCGATCGCCTCGATGACCACGGTCGCGGTGTCCGCGTCGAAGGCCAACCCCAGGGTGCCGACCCGGAACTCCTCGTCGACCGGCGTCTCCAACGGCTCGTTGTCGCCCAGTGCGGCGGGAGCCTCGGGCAGGTCGACGCCGAAGCGGCGCTGCGCCTCGGTGAGCAGTTCCTCCAGCTTCTCGGCGAGCAACGAGACCTGGACCTTCTCCAGCGCGACGCTGACCACCCGGCCGCCGCCACGGGCCTGGAGGAAGAACGTACGCTCCCCCGGCGGCCCGACGGTCCCGGCGACGAACCGCTCAGGCGGCTCGAAGGCGTGCACCTGGTGCGTCATACCCACGACCCTATCCGGCGGCCCGACACGCCGCGCACCCCACCAAGCCGCGTCACCGGGCACCACCCGCGCCACCGCCGACGGC
>NZ_SISL01000125.1:0-14061 GCF_004307965.1 Verrucosispora sp. SN26_14.1
GGGTCAGACCTTGGACCAGGGTGGGGGGAAGACGACGTCGCCGTGGGGTGGGGGCGGTTCGTTGCTCGTCGACGGGGGCAGGACCAGGGCCTGCCATGGCTCGCCCAGACCGGACCAGGGGCTGGTCAGGCCCATTCGGTCGGCTCGGCTGAAGCCGAAACGCCGGTAGTACGCCGGATCGCCGAGCACCACGACCAGTCGCTCACCGAGTTCCGTGGCGGCTTCCAGGGCGGCCTGCACCACCGAACTGCCGAGCCCGATCCGTTGTCGGTGCGGTGCCACCGCCACCGGCCCGAGCACCAGCGCCGGGGCGTTGAGCCCGTCCGCGCAGACCCGGACCCGGGTCAGCAGGGCGTAGCCGACGATCTCGCCGCCGTACTCGGCGACCATCGCCAGCCTCGGCAGCCACGCGTCGCCGGCCCTCAGTTCGTCGACGAGGCGTACCTCCGGCGGCGTGGCCACGTCGGGGCGGGCGAAGGCGGCGGCCAGTACCCGGCGGACCGCGCCGGTGTCTGCCGGGTCCTCGGGTCGGAGCCGCAGCGTCGTCACGCCGGGAGGTTACCGCGCGCGACGCACGCATCAGTGACGGTCGCTGGAATCGGCGTGGCGTCCTCACCACTCGGCCCATCCGACCCACCCGATCGATCGAGATGGGCCGTTGCGGGGCATGTCGAGGTCACGGACGGGGTATGACTGTTCCATGACGCCCGTACGATCCCTCGCCCGCGCCATGTTGAGCGGCATCTTCGTGGTCAGTGGCGCCCGCAACTTCACCAACCCCGAACGCCTGGTGCCTGCGGCGCAGCCGGTCACCGACCGGGTGGCGCCGCTGCTGCAACGGGCCGACGCCCGCATCCCCACCGACACGGTGAGCCTGATCCGTGCCAACGCCGCCGTCCAGTTCGGTGCCGGGCTGATGCTGGCCACCGGGAGGTTCACCCGGCCGGCGGCCCTCGTGCTGGCCGGCACGCTGGTCCCGGTCACCCTCGCCGGACATCCCTTCTGGCGTAACGACGACCCGGCAGCGCGGAACAACAACCAGATTCACTTCCTGAAGAACCTCGGCCTCCTCGGCGGGTTGTTGCTCGCGGCGGCGGACACCGAGGGGAAGCCGGGACTGCGGTGGCGGGCCGGTCACCGCATCGGCCACTCACGACGGTCGGTACGCCGTGCCGTCCGGACCGCACGCCGTGAGGCCCGGATCGCCGTCCGCTCGGCGGCAACCGCGCGCCGAATCCCCGGCTGAGTCGCAGTCGCCCCTCGCTGACCTGCGTTTATCCCACCCCCACACTGGCTAAGGCCGCGAATCACCTGAACCGCCCGGTAGGCGTTAACGCGGTGGAAATGTCAAAAGATTGTGTGGGATCGGACACGGTCGCATAACGCGGGAGGCACTGACGTGAGGCGCCGTTCTAGGCTCCCTACCGGACCTGGACGGGTAGGACGACCTTGGTACGGGGGTGGCCGAGCCATGCCGACGAGCGTCGGTAAAAGGCCGGACCGCCTCGCCGCAGTCCGCCGCGTAACGCGTGGGATCGATCGTAGGACAGTCGTACGGGCCGGCATCGTCGCCGCCGTCGCCTATGCCGCATGGCTTGCCATCGGCGCTTTCGGGCGTCCGTACAACTTCTTCGACATGAAGATCTACCACGGCGCGGTGGTCTGGTGGGCGAGCGGTCACGAGCTGTACGAGTTCGTCGCGCCCGACACCACCCTGGGTTTCACCTACCCACCCTTCGCCGGGCTGGCGATGCTGCCCATGGCGCACCTGCCGGTGAGCGTGGCGGGCCTGGTGAACGCGCTGGTCAGCATCGCGGTGCTGGCGGTGGTGCTGGCCGCCCTGCTGCGACCGATCGTGGACCGGTTGGGCTGGCCACTGTGGTACACGGTGGCCATCGCCACGCCGCTCGCCCTCGCCATCGAGCCGGCCCGGGAGACTCTCGGCTACGGGCAGGTCAACCTGCTGCTGTTCGCCCTGATCATGGCTGATCTGGTGGCGCTGCGCTGGCGGTCGCGGCGCGGCACGCACCAGGCGGAGAGCGACGGTCCGCTGCTGCGGTTCGTCTACGGTGGCGCCTGGGCCGGTGTGGGCATCGGCCTGGCCACGGCCGTGAAGCTCACCCCGGCGTTGTTCATCTTCTATCTGATGATCACTCGCCAGTGGCGGGCGGCCGCGACCGCGATCGGCACCACCGTCGCCGTGACCATCGGCAGCTTCGGCGTCGTGGGCGCCGAGTCCCGGGCCTACTTCGGCAACGTGCTGTGGCAGACCGAGCGGGTCGGTGCGGCCGACATGACGCCCAACCAGTCCCTGGCCGGTCTGCTGGCGCGGCTGTACGACTCGATCGAGACGCCGACGCTGCTCTGGCTCGCCTTCGCGGTGCTGGTGCTGGCGCTGGGTCTGTCCCGGGCCTCGCAGTCACACGCCGACGGTGACGAGCTGACCGCCTTCACGCTGGTCGGCCTGACCGCCAACGTGATCAGCCCGATCTCCTGGACGCACCACCTCGTCTGGGTGATCCCGGCGATCATCGTGCTGGCCGACGCGGCGATCCGCCGTCACGACGCCAGTCGAGGTCCGGCCCTGCGGTCCCCCTCCGGCACGTACGGCGGCCCACCTGGGGTCTCCACGCTGCGCCCGCCGATCTGGTACCCGACGTTGACCGGGCTCCGCCACGGCATCGCCGCGATCGGGCTCTACCTGCTCTTCCTGATCTCGCCGATCTGGCCGTACGAACACCAACTCCCCGAGGTCTCGCACTACGAGAACGGGCTGTTCGGGGCGTTGATGGAGAACTCGCTGGCGCTGGCCCTGATCGTGTTGGTCGCCGCGTTGCCCTGGCGGCCGGGTGCGGAACCAGCCTTCTACACCGACCGGATGGCCCGCACCGCCGCGCTGCTGCATCACCGGCGCTGACAGCGGAGCGTCGGCGGTGCCGGGTCGACGTGACCCGGCACCCTCCGATCACGGGCAGTTGACCCACTCCTCGGTGCCGTCGGCGAAGACCTGCCGCTTCCAGATCGGCAGCCGGGCCTTCACCTCGTCCACCAGTTTGGCGCAGGCGGCGAACGCGGCCGCCCGGTGTGCGGTGCTGACGGCCGCGACCAGTGCCGCGTCGCCGATGGCGAGCGGACCGATCCGGTGCGACACGGCCACCGCGTAGACGTCGGGATCGGCGGCGATCTCGGCCGCCACCTCCCGCAGGATGGTGGCGGCACTCGGATGACCCTCGTACTCCAGGCTCACCACCGCGCGGCCGTGGTCGTGGTCGCGGACCACCCCGGCGAAGGAGACCACCGCGCCGGCCCGCCGGTCGGCGACGGCGGCCTCGTGGGCCGCCAGGTCCAGCGGTTGCTCGGTCACGTCCCCGATCACGATCACCATGCCCGCTCCCCGGGCAGCAGCGGCAGCGGGACCACCGGCACCCGATCGCCGACCTCGCCGGTACTGCCCGGCCGGATCACGGCGAACCCGTCCGAGCCGGAGAGCCCACGCAGCATCGCGGACCCGACGTGCCGGACCGGGCGGGCCGTCCCGGCAGCCTGGTCGAGGCGGACCAGGGCGAGGTGGGTGTGGTCGCCGCGTCCCGGCACCGGCTCGGCCAGCGTGACGTGCGGCAGCACCGGCGCCACCCGGCCGGCGAGACCCGCCAGCAGTGGCGCGACGAGCGAGACCAGCGCGACGACGGCGGACTGCGGGTTGCCGGGCAGCCCGGCGACGAACCGGACCCGACCGTCGCCGCCGACCACCCGGGCCAGCAGCATCGGGAAACCGGGGCGTACCGCGACGGTGTTGACCACGTAGTCCGCGCCGAGTTCGGCCAGCGCCGGATGCAAATGGTCGACCGGCCCGTGCATGGTCCCGCCGGTGGTGCAGACCAGGTCGGCGTGGGCCAACGCGGTGCGCAGCGCGGCCACGTGGTCGGGCAGCGTGTCGGCCACCGGGCCGACCACATCGGCCGGACGGATCTGACAGCCGTACCGCCGCAACCAGCTCGGCACGGTCGGGCCCAACGCGTCCCGGACCCGCCCGGCGGCGGGTGGACCGGCGGTGAGCAGTTCGTCCCCGAAGACCAGCAGCGCGGCCCGGGGCTGCCGGCGTACCCGCAGCGTGTCGTGACCGCAGGAGGCGGCCAGTCCGATCACCGCCGGGTCGACCGGGGTACCGGCCGGAAGCAGTTCCTCGCCGGCCGCCGCCTCCTCACCGGGACGCCGCCACTCCGGCGTACCGCGCGGCACGCCGTCGACCGACCCGTCGGCGGTACGCGTCGACTCCTCCACCCGCAGCACGGCGGTGGTGCCCGACGGCACCATCGCACCGGTGGCGATCTCGACGGTGGTCCCGTCCTCGGTCAACGGGTCCGGCGTACCACCGGCCAGCACCCGCCCGACCACCCGCCACGGACCGGCGCCCCGGACCGCCCAGCCGTCCACACTCGACGTGGGGAACGCCGGCAGGTCCGTCCGGGTGGTGAGCGGTTCGGCGAGGGTGTACCCGTCGACGTCGGCGAGCGGGCGCTCGATCGCGGGGAGCACGGCGGCCAGGCCCACCGCGTACACCCGGGAGCGCGCCTCCTCCCAACCGGCCGGCGGCGGTGCGGCGGCGGCGCCCTCGGTGGCGGATGCGGTTTCCGTTCTCACCCGGCCGAGCCTAGCGCTTCGGCTAGTGGTCGCCACCGCGCAACTGGTCGACGGCGTGCGCGAGGATCGGCCCCAGCACGGCGAGACCGTCGCGCGCTCCACCGGTGGAACCCGGCAGGTTCACCACCAGGGTGCGACCGGCCACCCCGGCCACACCCCGGGACAGCACGGAGGTGGGCACCCGGTCCCGGCTGTGGGCGCGCAGCGCCTCGGCGATGCCGGGGATCTCGTAGTCGAGCAGTGCCCGGGTCACGTCCGGAGTGCGGTCGGTGGGCGTGATCCCGGTCCCGCCGCTGGTGACCAGCACGTCGACGCCGGCGGCCACCGCCGCCCGGATCGCGTGGCCCACCGGTTCGCCGTCCGGCACCACCACCGGGTCGTCCACCTCGCAGCCCAGCTCGCGCAGACCGTCGGCGAGCAGCGGGCCGCTGGTGTCGGCGTACACGCCTGCGGCGGCGCGGTTGGACGCCACCACCACCCGGGCGCGGATCACGGCCGGTCCGCCGGACGCTCCCAGAGGCCGGTCTTGCCGCCCTCTTTGCGCACCACCCGGACCGACTCGACGCTCGCCGCCGGGTCCACCGCCTTGACCATGTCCACCAGGGCCAGCCCGGCGACCGCCACGGCGGTCAGCGCCTCCATCTCGACGCCGGTCCGGTCGGCCGTGCGGGCGGTGGCGGTGATCTCGACGCTGTCCGTGGTGGGCACCAGGTCGACCGTGACACCGTGCAGCGCGATCGGATGGCAGAGCGGGATCAGGTCCGGAGTGCGCTTGGCGCCCATGATCCCGGCCAGTCGGCCGACCGCCAGCGCGTCCCCCTTGGGCAGCCCGTCCCGGCGGAGCAGCTCGATCACCTCGGACGTGGTGCGCAGCCGACCGGCCGCGACGGCCACCCGACCGGAGACCTGCTTGGCGGAGACGTCGACCATGCGCGCCGCACCGGTCGCGTCGACGTGGGTGAGCTGGGCGGGTTCGGTCACGGCGGCGAGCCTATCGCCCCGCACCGACGGACCCGGTCGTGCGGTGTTACGCGGAAGGAGTGGCGCTTGCGCGCCGCCCCCTTCCGCACCCTGCCGTGGCAGCTGGGACATGCCGGTGGCAGGCGTCGCGACGAGATCCGTCGATGGCGGATCTCCCCCCGTCGGCGACCGTCGAGACGCTACCCACCCGGTCGATAAGAAAGCGATAAGAAGGTTTCTCTGGTCACCGGTGCTCGGCACCGGACGACGCAGCGGCCAGCCCGTTGGGGGTCACGCCGGCGGACGGCCCTGCCAGACGGCGTTCGACCTCGAACCGCTCGGGCACCCCCATACGCCGGAAGATCGCCAGGGCCCGTTCCCAGTGCCGGCGTGCCTCCGCCGGATCCGCTTCGGACAGGTGCTCGGCGAGGCCTGTCAGGGCTCGGCCCTGCTCGTACGGGTGCGCGATCCGGGTGGCCAACTGCAGGGCCGCCCGGTGTAGAGCGGTCAGCCTGCCGGCGTCCGCAGAGCCGGCCAGGGTGAACGCGAGATCGTTGAGCGCGGCGGCCTCGACGTGCGGCTCGCCCGACTCCACCGCCAACTCACGGGCAAGTTCGTGCTGTCGCACCGCCTCGTCAACGCGACCCAGACCGCGTAGCGCGACGCCGATGTCGTTGCGCACCTCCGGCTCCGCATAGCGGTGACCGGTACGCTCCCGCATCACCAACGCCGCCTGAAGTGCGCGCAGGGCGGCACCGTACCGCCCCATCCGGCATTTGACCCCACCGATGTGTCCCAGCGCGTTGAGGATGTGGAACTGGTTGTTGACCTGGCGACCGAGGAAGAGGTGCAGGCGATGCAGGCGCAGCGCGTCGTCGTACCGACCGAGCAGTCCGAGCGCGAGCCCCACGCTCGGCAGGAAACTCGGCACCTCGCCGGGGTCGTACCCGTTCTGGCTGCGCAGGCCGTCGAGACCGCAGCGCACAGCCTCTTCGAGGTCGCCGCGAATCCAGTGGATGGCTGCCAGGTTGTTCCGGTAGCGGCCGATGTTCTTCAGGTCGCCACGCCGCTCGGCGATGCGGACGGCGGCGCCGACGTGCTGCAACGCGTCCCCGTAGTCACCGGTGCGGACATAGGCGGAGGCGAGGTAGTTGTGCATCGCGGCGATGGCCGCGTCGTCCTCGACCAGCTCTGCCGCCGCGAGGCCGTGGAGATGTGTCGAAATGATGTCGTCGAAATAACCTCGAACGTAAAGGAAACGCCACAACAGCCGAGTCAATCGCCACGCCTGTTCGTGGTGTCGCCATTCCCGGGCCCGCACGACGAGCGACACGAGGTTTGCCCGCTCCGTCTCCATCCATTCCTCGGCCGGTGTGCCGACATCTGCCAAAAGGTCAGGGCGGCGAGGTCGACCGAGGCTTACCTGTCCGCGTACGAAACCGGACTCCAGATCGTCGGCGACGCCGAATGCAAGGTGGAGAACGAGGTCCAGCAGCTCGGCGAGAGCGGCATTCCGGGTGTCCGGTGAATCGTGTCGCATCGACAGTTCGTGGGCGTACTGGCGGATGAGGTCGTGCATCCGGTACCGCCCCGCCTCGACCTCTTCGATCAGATGACAGTCGACGAGAACGTCCAGTGCCTCGGTGGTGTCGGCGAGGGACAGGCCGGACACCGCACTGGCGATCGCCGCGCCGAACACCGTACTCGGATGGACGCCGAGCAGCCGGAACAGTCTCTTGGCGTCAGCGTCCAACGGCTCGTACGACGCCGCGAACGCGCCGGCCACGCTCCGATCGCCGGACGCCAGATGGTCCAACCGGCGCGCGTTGCCCGCCAGCAGCGCCGCCAGGTCGGCGACCCGCCAGGTCGGTCGATGCGCCAGCCTCGAACCGGCGAGCCGGATGGCCAGCGGCAGGTGCCCGCACTGCTCCACCACCGCCACCGCCGCCTCCGGTTCCGCCGCCACCCGTGCCGCGCCAGCCGTGGAGGCGAGCAGCGCCACGCCCTCCGCGACGTCCATCGCCGGCAGGGACACCGGCGGACCGACATCCAAGCCGGTGATCCGTCGCCGAGACGTCACGATCACGGCGCTCCCCGGCACCGTGGGCAACAGCGGGCGGACCTGCTCGGCGTCCGCCGCGTTGTCCAACACCACGATCACCCGGCGTCCGGTCAGCTCCCGGCGCCACAGGACCAGCCGGTCGGCGAGTTCCGGCGGTATCCGTCCGCCCGGCACACCGAGTTGGCGCAGCAGCGTCGCCAGCGCGGTCGTCGGATCCACCTTCGTGGCCGGGTCGTGACCCGCGAGGTCGATGAAGAGCTGTGCGTCCGGAAGACGGGCGGCTAGTCGGCCTGCGACGTGCAGGGCCAACGCCGTCTTGCCGCTGCCGGGCATGCCGTCGACGAGGTGCACCACGGAGACGGACGTGCCGGCACACAGCGTGGCCGTGACCAGGTTTTCGACCGCCGGGGCCCGGCCGACGAAGTCGGGCACCTCCCGGGGCAGGAACGGTGGCGCTGTGCCCTCCCGGCCCACCGCATCGCCCGACCGCGCCGACGGCGGGACACGGGACTTCGCCGGCCGCCGACGCTCCCGCTCGTGCGCAGCTATGTGCTGATGGAGCTGCCGCAATTCCGTCCCGGGCTCGATGTCCAACTGCTCGCGCAGCACCCGCCTCGCCTCGACATAGGCGGCGATGGCCCCGGCGTGGTCGTTGCGCAGGTGCAGAGCCCGCATGAGCAGCAGATGAGCGCGCTCGCGCAGCGGTTGTCCCATCAAGAGTTCCCGGAGCACCGGCAGCGCCTCGTCGTACCGACCCAGACGGATGCGCAGCTCGGCCAGGAGTTCGGCCGCCAGCAGCCGGTCCTCGGTCGCCGATGCCACCTGCGCCAGCAGTCCCGGGCCCAACGGAAGTCCGGTGAGCATGGGTCCCTGCCAGCGCGCCAGTGCCCGGTTCAGCAGGTCCGCCGCCGCCGAGTCGTCCACGTCGACGAGCCGACGGGCCTCGGCGACCTCGGACTGGAAGGCGAAGACGTCCACGAGCGAACTGTCGAGGTCGAGCCGGTAACCGTCGCGGGTGCGGACCAGCACCTCGCGTTCCGGCACCAACAACTCAAGACTGCGCCGTAGATTGGCCGCATAAGTACGGACATTAGGCACGGCCGAGTGAGGTGGACGGTCCGGCCACAACTCGTCGACGAGCTGACCCACCGACACCAGCCGCCCGGGGTTGCAGGCCAGCATGGCGAGAACCGTCTGCTGTTTCGGCGTCCCGAGGGGCAACACCCCCGAGTCGAGGCGTACCACGAGACCGCCGAGGACCTGAATCTGCACCGACCCCTCTGCCCGCATTCAAAGGATCACTGTACGCAGCTTAACCAGGATCCAGTGCTGCCAGGCCCCGCGCGATGCGGCAAGCTCGACCGAAACGGCGATGAAACGAGCAAAGCTCTCTGGTCACACTTGTTCAGCAGATAGCTTGCGGCGACGGGCATCGAGGAGGACAACGCGATCGGTCCACTAATTGGACCCTCCGTTAAGCGAGTGAAACTGAACGTAACTTAATATCACCATATTGGCCTATTCTGCGCAATAAGACACCTTTAGTCGCTAAATGCCCGCAAGCGCCCCTAGGGTTTGGCTACCAACGCGAAGGCAGCACCAAACTGGGGGTCGAGATGAACTCGAACGAATGGGGCTGATCCCATCTTCTGGATCAGGACCAACCGACGTACGCTTGCGGAGCGCAGCCCCTCGGTGACGAACGGGGACGATGGTTGGCTCTGCAGGAACGACAGACCGGGACCGATCGGCGGCTACTGCCGCTAATCGGTCTCGTCGTCGTTGTGGCCGGACTGGCCGCAGCGGTCTCCGTCGCCCACCTGCCCAGCTACGGAGCCGTCAACGCCACCCTGATCTGGACCGCCCTGATCTCCCTCGTGGCGGTCGGATTCACCGCCAAGGTCCGGGTCCGCATCCGCGCCTCCAACCACTACATCGCGTGGACCGAGACCGCGATCGTGATCGGCCTCGTCGTGGCACCGACCTCGGTGGTGGTCCTCGCCACCGGCTTCGGCGTCGCCATCGCCACCACACTGGCCCGACTCACACCGATCAAGCGCGTCTTCGGCATCGCCAAGAACATGCTCGTCGCCACGGCAGCCGGCCTGGTCCTGCAACTGTTCACCTGGCCACCAACCAACTCCGACATCGCCGAGACCGTCCTCCCGCTGGCAGCCGCCTACCTCGCCGCAGTGCTACTGGACGAACTCGTCACCCTGCCGGTCATCGCCATGGCCACCGGCACCTCGCTGCGCAACCTCTTCCTCGACAACTGGGACGTCCGCCTCACCGCAGCACTGACCCGTCCCATCGTCATCGTCGGCACCATCCTGATCGTCAAGATCGACACATGGCTGCTGCTGGTGGTACCGCCACTCGTCCTCAGCCTCCACCTACTCAACTCCAACCGCGTCCGCAGCCGCACCGAACAACAAGCCTGGCAACGGCTCGCCCAGACCACCGACGCGCTCAACGTCGTCGAACTCGACGACGTACTCACCACGGCGGTCACCCGCGCCGCCGAACTCTTCTCCGCCGACGAGGTCGAGATCGAACTGCGCGAGGACGGCCGGGTGGTACGCGGCTCCACCGAGACCATCACGTACGACGGCCCCCTCGGCGAACCCACCGAGGTACACGGCGCCACCGTCCCCGTACGCCTCGAAGGACACGACAAGACCGTCGACGTCGGCATGCTGCGGCTACGCTTCCGCGGCCCGGTACGGCTCTCCGAACGGGAGCGGTACACCCTGCACACCTTCGCCTCCGCACTGTGCACGGCCGTCCGCAACGCCCAGGCGTACGCCGAACTCGCCCGGGTGGCCCAGGCCCACGCCCACGCCGCCGCACACGACGCACTGACCGGGCTGGCCAACCGACGCCACCTGCTCGAAGAGGGCAACGAGCAGTTGCACCACCGGCACGCCGACGGAATCACCGCCCTGGTGCTCATCGACCTCAACCACTTCAAAGAGGTCAACGACACCCTCGGCCACGCCGCCGGCGACCAGATGCTGATGCAGGTCGCCGAACGGCTCCGCACCGCGGCCCGCGCCGACGACCTGGTCGCCCGCCTCGGCGGCGACGAGTTCGCCGTACTCCTGCGGGCACTTCCCGCCCCCGCCGTCGCCACGCACCGCGCCGACACCCTGCTCGCCGCCCTGCACGAACCGTTCGACGTCGACGGCATGCGGATCAGCGTCGAAGCCAGCGGCGGGATCGCCGTCGCCCCCGCCACGGGCGGCATGGTCGAACTGCTCCGACGCGCCGACGTCGCCATGTACCAGGCCAAACGGAGCGGCAACCGGATCGCCACCTACGCACCCGCACGCGACACCGCAGACATCGGCCGACTCACGCTCGGCGGCGAGCTGCCCCGCGCCGTCGCCGACCAGGAGTTCACGGTCAACTTCCAGCCCATCGTCGACCTCGGCACCGGCGAAGTCATCGCCGCCGAGGCACTGGCCCGCTGGCACCACCCCACCCACGGCATGATCGACCCACTGCGCTTCCTGGAAGCCGTCGAACGCTCCGGACTGCTCCCCGCGTTCGCCGACGCCATCCTCGACCAGGCCCTGATCGCCGCCGGCACCTGGCGCGACGCCGGCTTCGACGTCCCGGTCGCGGTCAACGTCTCCCCCCGCAGCCTCCTCGACGCCCGCTTCCCCGGATCCGTCCTGGCCCGCCTACGCGCCCACGACCTGCCCCCCGACCGGCTGGTCCTGGAACTCACCGAAACCCTCACCCTCAGCCAACTCGACGTCGTCGACCAGGGACTCACCCGACTACGCGAGGCCGGCATCCGGCTCGCCCTCGACGACTTCGGCACCGGCTACTCCTCGCTCTCCCTGCTCTCCCGCATCCCGGTCCACGAACTCAAGATCGACCGAAGCTTCGTGACCGCCATGGAGTCCGCCACCGAAGCCGCCGCCATCATCCGCTCCACCCTCGACCTCGGCCGCAGCCTCAACCTGGCCGTCGTCGCCGAGGGAGTCGAACGCGAAGCCCAACGCCGCGCCCTCTGGGAACTCGGCTGCACCGCCGGACAGGGCCACCTCTTCGCCCGCCCACTCGCCGCCGGCACACTCCTCGCCGCCCTCCAACGCGGCGCCGGCGGCCGACCGGGAAGCCTCGCCGCACCCCTGCACGACGCCGGCTCCGTCGTCCGGCTACCCAAGGGACGACGGCAGGGGGGCCGGGGCCACCACCAGCCCGCCTGACACACTGGCCGACGTGAGCGCCGCCACCTCGACCCCCCACCGCACCGGCAGGTGGCACCGCCTCGACACCGCCGCCGACGGCCTCGCCCTCGACCTCGGCCTGTACTCCACCGCAGCCGTCTTCGCCGCGATCACCGCCGCCACCAGCACCCTCGTACCCCACCGGGCCTGGGGCACCATCGCCGCACTCGGCTACCTCGCCGCCGCACTCGCCGCCACCGGACAGCTCCTCCTACGCCGCCACCGGCCGCACTCGAAACTGGTCACACTGCCCGGACGCGCACTGGTCACCGCACTCGCCTGGGCCGGCACCGCCCTGCTCCCCCTGATCTGGCAGAGCGTGCAACGCGCGTCCGGACGCACCGACCGCGCCCAGGAGGAGGTCCTGGTCGTCGAGGACTCCGGCACCCGCCTCGTCGACACCGGCACCCCCTACCTCGGGCCCGACGCCATCGCCGCACTGCCCGCCGACGAACGACTCCTCGGCTACACCCCCTACCAGCCGGGCATGGCCCTCTTCGGAATACCCCGCGCGTTCGCCGACACCTGGTGGACCGACGCCCGGGTCTGGTTCGCCGTCGGCACCGCCGTAGCGCTGCTGCTCGCCATCCGCGTCCTGCGACCACCCACCGCCCGCACCGGAACCACCCGACACGACGCCCTGCTGCTCCGCGGCGTACAGGCCGCCACCGTCCTGCCCGTATGCGCGCTCACGCTCGCCACCGGCGGCGACGACCTGCCCGTACTCGCGCTCTGCCTGCTGGCGCTCGCCCTCGCCGCCACCGCCCGACCCGGCTGGGCCGGCGTCGCGGTCGGGCTCGCCGGAGCCCTGAAACTCTTCGCCTGGCCGGTCGCCGCAGTACTGATCATCTGGGGCCTCACCCGCCGCGCCGGCCTACGCGTCGCCGCCGGAGCCCTCGGACTCCCCGCCGCCGCACTGCTCCCCACCCTGCTGGTCGACCGCAACGCGCTGGTGGAGAACGTGCTGCGCTTCCCCCTCGGGCACGGCCTGGTCTCCAGCCCCGCCGCCAGCCCGTTCCCCGGCTACCTGATCGCGAACGCCCTGCCCGCCGGCCGGGTGATCGCCGCCGCGCTGCTGGTCGCCGCCGGGGTCGCCATCGCCGTCCTGCTCGCCCGCCGCCCACCCCGCACCGCCCGCAGCGCCGCCCTGATCTGCGGGTACGGCCTGCTCGTCGCGATCCTGCTGATGCCCGCCACCCGCTTCGGCTACCTGCTGTACCCGATCGCGTTCCTGCTCTGGGCCCCCGCGCTCGACCTCGGGATCCGGCAACCGCCGAGCACGGACGACCCACAGGGCGTAGACCTGAGGACATGACCACCTACCGCGACCGCACCGAGGCGGGCCAGGTACTCGCCGACCGACTCACCGCCCTGGCCGGCGAACCGGACCTCGTCGTGCTGGGCCTGGTACGCGGCGGCGTACCGGTGGCGCAGGTCGTCGCCGAACGCCTCGACGCACCCCTCGACGTTCTCGTGGTCCGCAAACTCGGCATGCCGTGGGCCCCCGAGGTCGCCTTCGGCGCACTCGGTCCCGGCGGGGAACGCGTCCTCAACGACGTCGTCGCCGAACGGCTGAGCCCCGACGACATCGCCGGAGTACAGGAACGCGAACAGACCGAACTGGACCGGCGGGAACAGCTCTACCGGGCCGACCGACCGCCGCTGGACCTCACCGGCCGTACCGCCCTGATCGTCGACGACGGCCTGGCCACCGGCGCGACCGCCCGCGCCGCAGTCCAGGTCGCCCGCCACCTCGGCGCCCGCCGCGTGGTGGTCGCCGTACCCGTCAGTGCGCCGCAGGCCCACGAGATGCTGGCCGCCGAGGCCGACGAGGTGGTCAGCGCGCTGTGCCCCGCCGACTTCGGCGCGGTCGGCGCCTACTACGACGACTTCCACGAGGTCTCCGACCACGAGGTCACGGCGGCGCTGACCACTATCGGGTGAACCGACCAGGTACCTTCGGGTCATGAGCCTGACCTGTCCCAAGTGTCGCGGAGAGATGCGCCAGTACGAGCGCAGTGGGGTCGTCATCGACCAGTGTGGCGAGTGCCGCGGGATCTTCCTCGACCGTGGTGAGCTGGAGAAACTGTTCGAGGCGGAGGCCAACTGGAGCGCCGCCCAGCAGGCCCCGCCCGCCCCCCAGGGTGGCTACCAGCC